>NZ_JTLG01000001.1:0-34422 GCF_000799095.1 Chitinibacter sp. ZOR0017
ATTCGAACTCTGGGGGGACTCACATCCCCGACGGTTTTCAAGACCGCTGCCTTAAACCACTCAGCCACGCTTCCGTTCTTGAAGTGGGACGCATATTAGCAAGGTTTTACCGGCTTGTCTCGTCTTTTTTGCAAAAAAACGAAATTTTTATAGTTTCTCCAGGACGGCAAAGTTGGCCAGCGAGGCATTGGCGGTGTGTTCCAGCGCCGGCGAGAGCCGAATGCGGTAGGTTTTACCCTGTGCGGCCAGGCGAAACTCGCGGTTGTCGGCAAAAAACGCCTGCGGCAACACCAGAAAGCGATGCTGGTTGATCGCGGTGTTCTCGGGTGAATACACGCCTTGGAAGCTGCGATTGCCCAAGAGTGGCGTCAGCTCCACCACGATTGGGGTTTGCGACACGGTTTCAATGCCCACATGCACCTGGCCATCGCCATTGCGGGTGATGCGACGCACGATGCCTACCGCCACCGGGCTCATGCCTACGCCATCCATGCCGACGATTTCGCCCACTTGCAAGGGCTCATCGCGTTCAGTCTGGTAAGTGGCACCCAGGCCAGTGGCGCTTTCGTTTTCAATCGTCCAGCGCTCAACCTTGCCGCTTGCGGGCTGGCCGCGCAAATGCGTAATCACATCATCCAGCCCACGGGTGACATTGATAGATTTTTGCGTGCTACGGCGCTCGGATTTGCGGACCGGAGCCGGGGTGTCACGTGACCATAAATTGATCAGTAGCTGCATCAGATCCAGATTGGCTGGCGAGCCGGATTCTTCTGGCAGGCCCAGTTGCTGGGCGGTTTCGCCCTGATTGAGCTTTTCGATGGTTTCCTTGATATGCAATACCAGCGTTTCGGTAAACCAGTAGCGCCAGTTTTCGCCCACCATGTCGCGGCGTAGCCGTTTGGGTGGGGTGGAGCCCGCAACGTTAATTGCAAACAGCTGGCGATTGGGTTTGATCTGGGTTTCCAGATCGAGGCGGCTTGCCCAGCGATGCAGCCATTGGCTCACTAATTCGATCTGGGCCGGCTGCATTTTTTCCGGGTGCGCTAGCGCCAGCATCAGCAAAATCATGTATTCGCGGCGAATGTCGGTGATTTCGCTTTCGGGATAGGGTTGCAGCGGGGTGGTGGCAAAGCCTTGCTGTTCGGCATATAGATACAGCCGATTGATATTGCGCCAGGTGCGGCTATCGACTTCCATATAGCGCAGCAACGCCCAGCGGGCTTGCTCAACAAAATACATCAGCCCGCGCAGGGTGAAGATTTGCAGCTCTTTTTCCATGCCGCGCGGCACGCCCTGGCTGGCTTGCTTCACGCAATAGCGATAAGCGTCGCCCATGTCGTTCCAGAAGGCGAGCAGGGTAGGCAGCACTTGTTTGGGCTTGGCCCCATCATCCAGCGCTTTGCCCTGATAGATTTCTACCAGATGGTTTTGCAGCGAGCGGGCTTTTTCGTCCAGATAGGGGACAGTCTTGAAACGCTCTTTGGCGCTGACTTTGGCGTTGCCATTGAGTTGCTTCAGGGCTTTTACGATTTCGATTTGCGCTTGCAGGATGTCACTTTCCGGAAGCTCCTGCATCATGATGGTGGCGGACTTAAGATTGTGTACGCCTTCCTGCTCGCGTTTGCCAAACAGGGCACCAATCAGACTTTTGAAGTCAAACATGGTTGTTTCCTGAACTATGTCTTTTGAATATTTTGTTGTGCTGCAACGATAACTGGGTGGCCTGCCAGCGGCAAGTGCCGGCTTCGGTTTGCACCCAGAACGGCGCTGTGAGGCGTATCTTCTGTGACACAGTGCACATTTTGCCTTGATTATGGATCATTGTAATTAGAAAAAACGTTGGTGTGCGCTGTGATAAAATGGCGTATTTTCAGCCCCTTGCCGCTATCCGCGACGATGCTGGGCGCAGTATTCACTTTCCCACAGGGAACACGATTCAATGATTAGTTCTAATGGCATTACGATGCAGTTTGGCGCCAAGCCACTGTTCGAAAAAGTCTCGGTAAAATTTGGTGATGGCAACCGCTACGGTCTGATCGGTGCCAACGGTTGCGGTAAATCGACCTTTATGAAAATCCTTGGTGGCGATCTGGAGCCAAGCGCGGGGAATGTGTCGCTGGAGCCTGGCGTGCGGCTGGGTAAACTGAAACAGGATCAGTTTGCCTATGAAGATCAGCGCGTGATCGATGTGGTGATGCAAGGGCACGTTGAGCTGTGGGCCGCGATTGCCGAGCGGGATGCCATTTACGCGAATCTGGAGGCGACCGAAGACGACTATATGCGCGCGGCCGAACTGGAAGGCAAAGTGGCCGAATACGATGGCTACACCGCCGAAGCGCGCGCGGGAGCTTTGTTGTTGGGCGTGGGTATTCCGACCGAACAGCATTTTGGCCCGATGTCCGAAGTTGCCCCTGGCTGGAAGCTGCGGGTGTTGCTGGCGCAGGCGCTGTTTTCTAATCCGGACGTGCTGCTGCTCGATGAGCCAACCAATAACTTGGACATCAACACCATTCGCTGGCTGGAACACACGCTGAACGAGCGGGATTCCACCATGATTATCATTTCCCACGATCGTCACTTCTTGAATCAGGTGTGTACGCACATTGCCGACGTGGATTACGGCAATATCCAGATTTATCCGGGCAATTACGACGACTATATGCTGGCCTCTACCCAGGCTCGCGAGCGGATGTTGGCCGATAACAGCAAGGCCAAAGAGCGCGTGGCCGAGCTGCAAGCCTTTGCCCAGCGTTTTGCCGCCAATAAATCGAAAAGCCGCCAAGCGACCAGCCGCTTGAAACTGGCCGACAAGATCAAAGAAGGCATGGTGGAAGTCAAACCGTCTTCACGGCAAAACCCATATATCCGCTTTGATATGGACGACAAGCAAAAGCTGCACCGTCAGGCCTTCGAGCTGGCCGGTTTGTCCAAATCATTTGATAAGCCGCTGATTCAAAGCCTGGACTTCATCTTTGAAGCCGGCCAGAAACTGGCGGTCATCGGTGGTAACGGGGTGGGTAAATCAACGCTGATGAAAATGCTGGTGGGCGTATTGCCACCTGATGCCGGCAGCGTGAAATGGGCCGAAAAAGCCGAGCCGGGTTATTTCGCGCAGGATCACGAAGAAGATTTCGCCGAAGACATCACCTTGTTTGACTGGATGAAACAATGGGGCCAGCCGGGGGATGATGATCAGGTGATCCGCGGAATTCTCGGTCGCTTGCTATTTAGCGGCGACGATGTGAAAAAATCGGTGAAAGTGCTGTCGGGTGGAGAAAAGGGCCGCATGTTGTACGGCAAACTGATCCTGCAAAAACCCAATGTACTGGTCATGGACGAGCCGACCAACCACATGGATATGGAATCGATCGAGTCGCTGAATATGGCGCTGGAACTCTATAAAGGCACGCTGATCTTCGTTTCACACGACCGGCAGTTTGTATCATCACTGGCCACGCAGATTCTGGAGCTCAATGGCGACGGCAGCTACACGCATTTCTTGGGCGGCTACGAAGACTATCTGGCGAGCCGCGGTTTGGAATAAACCCAACAGCAGCTTTCAGCGCAAAACCCGGTGCAAGCCGGGTTTTTTAATGCCCGCGGTAGGTAGATTGCAGGCAGGGTTGCGCTGCGAGATAAGAAAAAACCGAGCATAAGCTCGGTTTTTCGTGGGGTATTGCCTGCTAAGCTATATAAAGATTGCCTTGGCGGGCGATACGGTCGCTAGTATCTTATTTGCGACGGAAGTGACCACCGGCTGGTGGGCCACCACGCTCGTCTTTGTGACGGAAAGTGACGCGGCCTTTGGTCAGATCGTAGGGCGACATTTCCACGGTCACACGGTCACCAGCGATAATACGGATATGGTTCTGGCGGATCTTGCCGGAAGCATAGGCGGTGATCTCAATGCCATTGGTTAGGGTCACGCGGAAGCGGGTGTCCGGGTAAACCTCGGCCACAACACCTTCCATCTCTACTACATCTTCTTTTGACATGCTTTATTCCAGTAAGGCTGACGCCGATCTGTTTGAGCGCCATTTTTTCAAAATAAGGGCGAACTATACAGGTTTTTGCCGAAAAATGCGCCATTTTTTACGATGTACGGCGCGTAACCATATGTATTTAAGCTTGATTCGCCACAGTTCTCCTCAGTAAGCTTCTGCTTTTGCCGTTTGCAGGATCATCGTCATGTTGGCTCGCCTTTTGCCACTCTCTGCCAGCGTGTTGCTGGCCGCTTGTGCGACTACTTCGCCCCAGCCCGCCGCCAGTGTGGCGCCCAGCCCGACCCCGGCGCTGACTACCCCAAGCCTAATCCCGACGCCAACGGCGAGTCCAAGCCCCAGCCCTATTCCGCTGATGAGCGCCACCCCCGCGCCCACCGCAAAACCCACCCCCAAGCCCAGCTTGAGTGAGACCCAGGCGCGTGCGCTGCTCAATCAGCTGTTGCCGCCTAAAATCGCCGATCGGGCGGGCTGGAATGATGACATTCTGGATGCGTTTACTGCGTTGAAAGTGGCCTACACGCCAGAGAATTTCTGCGCGATGGCAGCGGTGATCGAGCAGGAATCAAGCTGGCAGGGTGATCCGGTGGTGCCGGGCTTGCCCAAAATCGTCTGGAAAGCGATTGAAGAGCGGGCCGGCAAATATCACATTCCTTTGCTGGCCGTGCAAACGGCGCTGCTCAAGCCATCGCCGACAGGCCAAAGCTACAAAGCGCGGATTGATAATCTGCGTACCGAGCGGGAAATGAATGATCTCTTTGAAGATCTGGCGGCCGAAGCGCAAAGCCTGAAATTGCCGCTGAATATGAAAAACCCGATCCGCACAGGTGGGCCGATGCAGGTGAGTGTGGAGTTTGCGCAGCAACACACCCAGGTGTGGCCTTATCCGTATGCGCGCAAGGGCAGTGTACGCAGCGAAGTCTTTACCCGTCGCGGTGGGGTGTATTTCGGTGCAGCCATTCTGCTGCAATACCCGGCGCCCTATACCGAGATGGTGTATCGCTTCGCCGATTTTAATGCCGGGCGCTACGCCAGTCGCAATGCGGCATTCCAGACTGTAGTCGGCAAGCTGAGTGGCCGCGAATTGGTCTTGGATGGAGATTTGCTCACCTATCGCGATGGCAATCCGGTGGGTACCAGTAGCACTCAGTCGGCCTTGTATAGCTTGGCTGGCGCGCTAGGGCTCAGCCGCGCAGAGATTGATCGCGATCTGAAGCAGGAAAAACTGCTGGGTCTGAGCAATAGCCCTTTGTATCAACGGGTATATGCGCTGGCGGAAAAAAATGGCCAGAAATATCCGCGCGCCAGCATGCCGCAGATTGATTTGAAAAGCCCGAAAATCACCCGCAAACTCACGACAGAATGGTTTGCTAATCGGGTGAACTGGCGGTACGGCCTGTGCCTGGAGCGCTTGAAGTAAACTATTGCCTGCGCAGCTCGGTGGCTGTGTTTGCGCTGCTTGGCGCCCTTATTTATAATTTGGATAAATTATTTCCAATTTATAGAAGGCCTTGAAATGAAGTTTACCCTCCGCCAGTTGGAAGTGTTTGTCGCTGTAGGGCAGGGCGAGAGTGTGTCGCGGGCTGCCGAGCAACTGAAACTCTCGCAATCGGCGACCAGTACCGCGCTGGCTGAGTTGGAACGCCAGTATGAAATCCGCCTGTTTGATCGCGTGGGTAAACGCTTGCAGCTCAATGAACTGGGCGCACAACTGCTGCCACGCGCGATTGAGCTCTTGGATCGCGCGCAGAGTGTGGATGCCATGCTGGCGGGGCAAGTGGGCCTGGGGCCTTTGCGCGTGGGCGCTTCGCTGACCATTGGCAATTATCTGGCGACCTTGCTGATTGGGGATTTTATGCGCCAGCATCCCGGGAGCCGGGTGAGCCTGGCGGTGCACAACACCGCCACCATCGTGCAGCAAGTGGCGCATTTCGAGCTGGATTTGGGTTTGATTGAGGGTGATTGCCAGCATCCGGATTTGTTGGTGACCCCGTGGGTGCCGGATGAGTTGGTGGTCTTTGCCGCGCCGGAGCATCCACTGGCCCAGCAAGCGCAGGTTAGTTTCGAAGACCTAGTGGGCGCGGCCTGGATTGTGCGCGAGCCGGGTTCCGGTACACGGCAGACGTTTGAATTTGCCATGCGCCATGCGCTTTCTCGGCTAGATATCCGGCTGGAACTCGAACATACCGAAGCGATTAAGCGTGCGGTTGAGTCGGGTTTAGGGATTGGGTGCATTTCCCGCCTGGCGCTAAAAGATGCTTTCCGCCGGGGGAGCTTGGTGCCGCTGGCAGTGGAGGGCCTCGACTTGGCGCGGCGTTTTCACTTTGTGGCGCATAAGCAGAAATATCAAACCCCGAGCATGGCCGCGTTTATGGCGCTGTGCCAGCAATTTACGGCGAATGCGCATAGCACCGACGAAATCCAAATGCCGCACATACGCTAGGTATGACTCTGTAATCCTTGCTCTAATTTGATTGCATGGCAATACATGGCTGGGTATATCACATTCGCTCATTTAAAAACCCGCCGGTTGGCGGGTTTTTGTTTGGCTGTGCTGCGGCTTAATGAATGCCACCGCTTTGTTGATAGCGACGTTCAAGGTGATTGACCCCAGCGGCCAGCAGCAAAGTCATAATCAGATACAGGAAGGAAATCGTTAGATACGGCTCCCAATAGCGCGAATATGCCCCAGCGACTGTACGCGCGGCGTAGGCGAGCTCGGCCAGGCCAATGGCTGAGACCAGCGAGCTGTCTTTCAGCAGCATGATCGCTTCGTTGCCCAGCGGCGGCAGCATGCGGCGGAAGGCTTGCGGCACGATGATAAAGCGCATCGTTTGGCCGTAGGTCATCCCCAGCGAGCGGGCCGCTTCAAATTGGCCTTTGGCAATCGATTGAATGCCCGCACGGAAAATCTCGGTAATGTAGGCACCGGCATTCAGTGTGAGTGCCACCAGGCCAGAGAGAAAGGCACCATAGTCCTGACGCAAAGTGCTGGCGAGTTCGCCTTGGAGCAGCAGGCCGCTATCGGGGTGTACTAGTACTGGCATCACCGCAAAATGCGTGAGCAAGATCTGCACAAACAGTGGTGTGCCACGGAAAAAAGTGACGTACGCGGCCGCTGGCCAGCGCAGCAGAAACTTCACCGGGTATTTCCACGGGCCGTGCTTTACCTCCGCCAGGCGCGCCATGCCGGCGAATAGCCCGATCAGGGTGCCGAGCACCACGGCCACAAGGGTGATCCCCAGCGTCATTTTGACGCCATCGATGAACAGGTCGCGGTATTCCCAGACCATCTGCAGCTGGAAATGCTGCAACAGCGGTACGGTGTGTTGTACCTGTTCCCAAAATTGAATGAAGTCCATAGTCTTACCAATTACGCGCGAACAGAGACGACAAAGCACAACCGAAGTTGCGCTTTGTCGGGCTGGCGCTGAGCCGTGGGCTAAACCAGCGGCTTATTTGCCGAAGTATTGCTTGTAGATTTTGTCGTAAGTGCCGTCAGCTTTGATGGCGGCCAGACCTTTGTTGATCTGCTCCAGCAAGGCTTTGTTGCCCTTTTTCACAGCAATGCCGTAGTACTCTTTGGCGAAGCTGGCATCGTCGATGGTGCGCAGTTTGCCTTTGCCGTTGTTGGCAATGAAGTTAACCACTACGCCATTGTCGGCGATTACGGCATCAACACCACCGCTTTGCAGCTCTTGAATAGCCAGCGGAGTTGATTCAAAGCGTTTGATGTTCGGGCTGGTTTTGCCGAGCAGCTTTTGGGCTGCTTCATCGCCAGTTGTACCAGTCTGAACACCGATCTTTTTGCCTTTCAGATCAGCCAGTTTGTTGATTTTGCTGCTGTTGTTGACCGCAATCAGCTGCTTGGCTTCGAAGTAGGGCTCCGAAAAATCCATAGTCTGTTTGCGTTCAGGGGTGATGGTTACTGCAGAGATGACAATGTCGCGGTCGCCGTTGTTCAGCGAAGCAAAAATGCCTTCCCAAGGGGTGTTGATAAATTTCACCTGAAAACCGCCTTTGGCGGCGATGGCTTTCAGTACTTCGATATCAAAGCCGACGATCTCTTTTTTCTCGTTTTGCGATTCAAAAGGAGCGTATGCAGCATCGGTGCCCACTTGGTAAGTTTTGGCTGCTTGAGCTGAGGTGTTGAACATCAGACCGGCGAATAAAGCCGTGGCTAGAAAAGTAAAACTTTTGCGCATTGTTGTCGTCTCCTGCAGGTCGAAAAAAGGGGCAGGAAGGCACACACGAGGTTTGCCAATCTCTGCCCCGATGCTAGTAAGGTTTGCCGAATCCGATAATCAGGTGTTTCCCTATTTCGTCGGCAGACTTGCCCAGCATTTTACGCTGAGAAGTCGCTCAGGCAATCAATTCTTCCAGCCCGCTCGACAACTCGTCAATTTCAATCAGTTTTTCTTGCAACTCGGCAGGGATTAGCCCGGCTATCGCGAGGCTATCAGCCGGCAGGGCCGCCGCGATTTCTTCTTGGCTAGCATCATTGGCCTGTTCACGGGCAATGATTTTTGCCAAATGCAAGGTGGCGGTGAGTTTGTCGCTCGGCTCTTGCGCCGCAGGGGCGTTTTGGTATTTCAGTGCTTGCTGAATGGCTGGTGGGAAATTCCAGCGCCGCGCCAGCTCTTCACCGACCATGACGTAATCGAAGCCAATATTATTGCCTTCGAGCGCAACACGATCAGCACCGTTTTCCACGAACTGATCGATTTTAACCGCCAGCTCGGGGGCAACGATATGAATCAGCATTTCACCAATGTTGTGAATCATGCCGGCGGTGAAAGCCACTTCGCCATTGATCTTGGCGGGTTTAGCCAGCCATTTGGCCAGCGTGGCCACTTGCAGGCTGCTGCGCCAGAATTTTTTACGATCAAAGCCGGGGGTGGCAACAAAAGCGCCGGTAATGCCGGATGCCACCACCAAGGTGCGTACGGTGTTAAAACCCAGTACGACCACGGCTTCCTGCACCGAGCCAATCTGGCGGCTAGCGCCAAAATGGGCTGAGTTGGCCAAGCGCAGCACTTTGGCTGTGATGACTTGATCCAGAGAAATCTTTTTGGCAATCGTATCGATATCAATGTCGTCGTTGCTGAAACTATCGATTAATTCCTGCACGACTTTTGGAATGGTGGGCAGTTTATGGGTTTGCTCGAACACTTCTTCCAATTTCATGGCGACACTCCCGTGGCTTTGTTTTTATCGGCGGAAACCTGAATCCATACTAGAACACCCCCGTTTATCCTGCTAGCTCCAAAATAAAAAAACCACACCTAAAACGGTGTGGTTTTTTCGATTTGTGTTCAGTGAGGACTAGATCACAGTTTGGTTTCAACTTGCTGCAGCGGTGCCGACTCGCTGGCCGGGTTGCGGCTCGCTTGCAGATCGCTACGTCGGCGGCGAACTGGCGCTGCCGGGGTTGCGATTTCTACAGGGGCGGCAGTGCTAGATTTAGTCTCGACTAATTGCAGCGGTACGCTGGTTGCGGCGCTGGCGGCATTGGCATCGACTACATCTTTGCGGCGGCGGCGTTGCGGGGTGGCTGGCAACTCAACGTTTGTAGCAGCAGGTGCAGTTTCATTGCGGGTCGCCACTTGGACCAGACCCACAGCTTCAGGGCTGGCGACCACGAAGGCTGGAGTAGCCAAAGCGGGGGTAGCCGGTTCGGCTAGTGCTACAGTTTCTACTGCTGGCGTGCTTGGTGCGGTTTGAGCGACGATTTCAGCTGCTGCGGCCTCAGCAGCGGCTGCTTCGGTCGTTACTTCTACTGCATCAACACTGCTCGCTGCTGCTTGGCTTGGTGTTGCCGTTGAGGCAGCTTCCGCCAGTGGGGCTGCGTCTGCAGCCGCAGGAGTAGCTGCGCTGGTTAGCTCGGCTACAACTACTGGTGCTGTTGGTGAGCTAGGCTCAGCCTGTACTGCGGCTGGCGCAACAACTGGCGTCGCCTCGGCTCGCGGGGTTGCAGGCGCAACAGCAGGAGTGCTCGCATCAGTTGCTGCTGAGTCAGCTGTTTCTGCCGCGCTTTCGCTGTCGACAGCTGCGTCCTGCGCCACTTGGCGATCACCGCGGTCGCGACGGTCGCGACGGTTGCGGCGACGACGGCCGCGTCCTTCTTGTTGGCCTTCGCTGTTTACTACGGCTTCTACTTCAGGGGCGTTTACCGCTGCGGTCGTGTTGAGCAACTCTTCGCTCGCCGCCTGTTCGGTGCGCGCTTCTGTCTTTTGGCGTTGCTCGTCATTACGAGGCTGGCGTTCACCACGTGGCTGGCGTTCGCGCGGCTCACGCGCTGGCTTTTGCATGTCTTCTTCAATACGCGGTTTACTTCGTTGCTGACGCTCGGCGCGTTCTTGGCGTACTTCTGTTTGCGTATTTTCGTTCCGCTCAGAACGATCTTGGCGCTCGTTGTTGCGTTCGCCGCGTTCGCGTGGCTGACGGCCTTCGCCGCGTTGCTCGTTGCGGTCACGACCATTGCGGCGCTCATTGCGGCCGCGTGGCTGGCGGGCGGGTTTGGCTTCTTCAACCGGCTTGGTTTCGGCTGGGCTGCCGGTAAACCAATTCAGAATACGTTTGAAGAGCGATGGCTGAGCCTCGGTGGCTTTTTTCTCGCTTGTGCGGCTGCTGGCAGGGCGATCAGTGTGGGCTGGCGCAGGTTGCGTTGGCGTGATGCCTTTTACTGCAGCTTCCTGGCGCTTGGCTTGCTCTTCTTTGGCCTGGCCAGGCTTGTAGCCTTCTTCGGCTGGTTGTTCCACCATGCGGTAAGACGGCAGCGCATCTTCAAACTGTGGCACATCTTCCGTGCGCAGACGCTGGATCTTGTAGTTTGGCGTTTCCAAGTGCATGTTCGGGATCAGCATAATTGCCACTTTCAGGCGTGCTTCAACCGCAAACAGTTCTGCGCGTTTTTCATTGAGCAGGAAGGTGGCGACATCGACGGGCACTTGAGCATGTAGCGCGCCGGTGTTTTCCTTCATGGCTTCTTCTTGAATGATGCGCAAAATATGCAGCGCTGAAGACTCGATGCCGCGGATAAAGCCAGTGCCATGACAGCGTGGGCAGGCGATATGGCTGGTTTCTTCCAGTGAAGGTTGCAGGCGTTGGCGTGACAATTCCATCAAACCAAAGCGGCTGATTTTGCCGGTTTGCACGCGAGCACGATCGTGGTGCAGCGCTTCACGCACGCGGTTTTCAACGTCGCGCTGGTTTTTCGGGTTTTCCATGTCGATGAAGTCGATCACGATCAAACCACCGACGTCGCGCAGGCGCATCTGGCGGGCGATTTCATCCGCGGCTTCCAGATTGGTGCGCAGTGCGGTTTCTTCGATATCGCCGCCACGGGTGGCTTTGGCCGAGTTTACGTCGATTGACCACAGGGCTTCAGTGCGATCAAGCACGATGGCGCCGCCAGAAGGCAGGCTTACTTCGCGAGAGTAAGCCGTTTCGATCTGATGTTCGATCTGAAAGCGCGAGAACAGCGGCACGTCGTCTTGGTAGAACTTCACCTTGTGCACATTGTTTGGCATCACGTGACCCATAAATTGCTGGGCTTGCTCGTAAATCTCGCGTTTATCGATCAGCAACTCGCCGATATCCGGTTGGAAGTAATCGCGAATAGCGCGGATTACCAGGCTGGATTCTTGGTAAATCAGGAAGGCGCCATTTTGCGCTGTTGCTGCACCTTCAATGGCGCGCCACAGTTGTAGCAAATACGCCAAATCCCATTGCAGCTCTTCCGTATTGCGACCAATTGCAGCGGTGCGTGCAATCAGGCTCATGCCGTTTGGCGTTTCCAGCTGGTCCATCGCGGCGCGCAATTCATTGCGCTCTTCACCTTCGATCCGGCGAGAAACACCACCGCCACGTGGGTTGTTGGGCATCAGGACCAGATAACGGCCAGCCAAGCTGATGTAGGTGGTGAGGGCTGCGCCCTTGTTGCCGCGCTCGTCTTTTTCAACTTGCACGATCACTTGCTGGCCTTCGCGCAAGCTGTCCGCCACGCGGCCACGGCCGCCTTCGCCTTCGGTCATGTACGAGCGGGCGATTTCTTTAAACGGCAGGAAACCGTGCCGGTCACAGCCGTAATCCACAAAGCACGCTTCCAAACTCGGCTCGATGCGAGTGATAACGCCTTTGTAAATGTTGGATTTACGTTGTTCTTTGCCGACGGTTTCGATGTCCAGGTCAATCAGTTTCTGACCATCGACAATCGCCACCCGCAGCTCTTCGGCTTGGGTGGCATTAAAAAGCATACGCTTCATGAGTTCAGGGCTCCTGCGCGCACCACACCGCAAGAACTAGGATTTAACAGGCAGATCGAATGACGGCAGTTCGGCAACATACAAAGGCAACCTTTGCCAGGAAATGGCTAAAGGCCCAGCAAAAACGCTAGATTGGCAACTTGGTGTGTTGGCTTAGAAACTGGGTATCGGCTCCAAACAGTGATCTGTATGCTCTGTTGAGTCAGCAGTAGTTGCGCGATCAATTGGCTAACTACCGCAATAAATCCGGTGTGTGCGCTACGAAAATAAAATCCGCTACTTGGTATTGCGCGGTGAGCTTCATAACCGCGAATCAGAGGATTTTGCTGTTCAGCCCGGCATTTTCTATTGTGAGCCCCGCGCTGTTTGCCCGTGGTACGGGCCGGTGGTCAGGATAGCGCCACGGCGGGAAAGAAATCACAAAGCCAAACTGGGGCTGGATGCAGTAAAATCAACGATTCAATTTCGTTGTTGAAACCGATTTCTTGCATGCCAGACCGGCGGATTGCCGATGTTTGCTGGTGATGTAAAAGCGGTTTCAAATCTCTGCCGGGCGTACAAACTTGCGCGGAGAGAACCAGCTGCTTGTTGCAGCGTGCCATAGAGTATATGCCAAGATGTCCGACACAAGCAAAGCGTCCGTGAGCTTTATTACCGTTGATGCGGATGATGCCGGCCAACGGCTGGATAATTTTCTGCTCAAGCGCCTGAAAGGGGTGCCCAAGAGCCATGTTTATCGCATCGTGCGCTCGGGCGAAGTTCGTGTGAATAAAGGCCGGGCTGATGTGACGACCCGGGTGCAGCCCGGTGATGTGATCCGGGTGCCGCCAGTACGGGTGGCGGAGCCTGAGGTAAAGCCCGCGAGCGCAATAGCCGCCGCTGATCAGCTGCAAATCCCAGTGGTGTACGAAGACGATGCCTTGCTGGTGTTAAACAAGCCCGCTGGGATCGCCGTGCACGGCGGCTCAGGTTTGAGTTTTGGCGTGATTGAGCTCTTGCGCGCCCAGCGCCCGCAAGCGAAGTTTATGGAGCTGGTGCACCGCCTAGATCGGGATACCTCGGGTTTGTTGCTGGTGGCCAAAAAGCGCAGCGCCTTAGTCAAAATGCATGAAGTGCTGCGGGATAGCCACGGCATTGATAAACGCTATCTGGCGCTGGTGGAAGGGGTGTGGCCGCATACTCGCTGCCACATCAAAATGAAACTCCTGAAATATGAAACGCCCGACGGCGAGCGGCGGGTAAAAGTGCATGCTGATGGTTTGTCGTCCCACACCATTGTGAACCGCAAACAAGCCTGGGCGAGCGCTTCGTTGCTGGAATGCGAGCTTAAAACTGGCCGCACGCATCAAATTCGGGTGCATTTGTCGGCCAGTGGCCATGCCATTCTGGGTGATGATAAATATGGCGATGCCGCCGTGAATAAAGCGCTACCCAAGCAAGGTTTGCGGCGGATGTTTTTGCATGCCTGGCGCCTAAGCCTTAAACACCCGCTCAGCAATGAGCCCCTGACGCTGGAAGCCCCGCTGCCGGATGAATTGCAGCATTACCTCGATACACTTGAGCAAACAAGCAAGAAGGAAGCCTGATGAACGCGCGATTTGAACTGCTGGTGTTTGACTGGGATGGCACTTTAATGGATAGCACCGGCATGATTGCCCGCTCGATCCAGCGCGCTTTTGCGGATGTGGGTTTGCCCGTGCCCGATGATCGCGAGGCGCGTTATGTGATTGGCTATGGCTTGACCGAGGCCATGAGCCACTTGGCGCCGCAGGCAAGTGAAGTCCAGATTCGCGCGGTGGTGGACGCTTACCGGCAGCATTTCTTGGCCAAAGACCAGGAGCTGCAGCTGTATCAGGGGGTGGAAACCGGGCTGGCGCGCCTGCAACAGGCGGGCTATCGGATGGCCGTGGCCACCGGTAAATCCCGGGCCGGCCTCGATCGCGTACTGCGCGCCACGGGCCTTGGGGCGTTTTTTGAGGTGACGCGCACCGCCGATGAAGCGTTTTCCAAGCCGCATCCTGCGATGCTGGAATATATTCTCGACTTTACTGCGGTTAGCCCAACGCGGACATTGATGATTGGTGATACCACTCATGACCTGCAACTGGCCATTAATGCTGGTACCGCGAGTGTGGGCTTAAGCTATGGCGCGCATGCAGCCGATGAATTGCAGGCACTGGCGCCGTTGGCAATGTTTGACGATTTTCCCGCCTTGGTCGACTGGATACTGACCGATGCGTAAGATCTGTGCTGCGGCTGAGCTTGTCGAACGCGGCTTGGCGGTGCGCTTTAGCGTGACTCGCGCGGGTCGGCCTCGGGCGGCGTTGGCGATCCGCTATGGCGGGCAAGTGTTTGGCTATCTGAATGAATGCGCGCATGTGCCGATTGAGCTCGATTTCAATCCGGGCGATGTGTTTGATTTATCGCGCGAGTATTTAATTTGTTCGACGCATGGCGCCTACTATCAGCCGGATAGTGGGGTATGTGTCGGCGGCCCTTGTGCAGGTAAGCGTTTGCAAGCAATACCCCTGGTTGAGCAAGATGGGGCCATTTGGTTGTCTGAGGAAAATGAAGCATGAGTGATTCACTAGAGCGCGATGCGCTGAAAGAAATTCTGACCGCATCAATCAAAGAACATCGCCGCAGCCGCCGCTGGGGGATTTTCTTCAAGTTACTGACCTTTAGTTATTTATTTCTATTCCTCGCGCTGGTGATGGGCTGGATTGGGCCAAAGCAAAGCGAAAGTGCCTCAACTGGCCCGCACACGGCCGTGGTCGATCTCAACGGCATGATTGCCGCGGATACCGATGCCAGCAGCGCGATGGTATTGAGTGGCCTGAAAGCCGCATTTGAAGATACCAATACCAAAGCCGTGGTGCTCCGGGCTAACAGTCCGGGCGGTAGCCCGGTGCAGGCCGGCATGATGTACGACGAAATCCGCCGGCTGAAAAAAGCCTATGCGCAGATCCCGTTTTATGTGGTGATCGAAGATGTGTGCGCTTCCGGTTGCTACTATGCTGCGGTCGCTGCCGACAAAATCTATGCCGATAAAGCCTCGATGGTGGGCTCGATTGGGGTCTTGATGGATGGTTTTGGCTTTACTGGGGCAATGGAAAAACTGGGCGTTGAGCGTCGGTTGATGACGGCTGGCGAAAACAAAGGTTTCCTCGATCCATTCTCGCCACAAAACGAAGCGCAAAAACAAAAAGCGCTGAATATGTTGAATGAAATCCACCAGCAATTTATCAGCGTGGTGCAGGAAGGGCGTGGCAAACGCTTGGTCAAAGATAATCCGGATCTGTTCTCCGGTCTGGTTTGGTCGGGTGAAACGGCTTTGAAGTTGGGGCTGGTGGATGCGCTCGGCTCAGTTGATACGGTGGCGCGTGATGTGGTCAAAGCTGAAAATGTGGTCGATTTTACGCCACAGCCATCGTATGCTGACCGTCTGGCGCGTCAATTTGGCGTGACCATGGCCAATACGCTCGGTAGCAAACTGAGCCTGCAGCTGAAATAAGGAGCCGGCACGATGGCGCGCCGCAAACGCCCGGAAGAGCACGAAAATCATGAACGCTGGCTGGTGTCCTATGCCGACTTCATTACATTACTGTTCGCCTTTTTTGTGGTGATGTACGCCATTTCGTCGGTGAATGAAGGCAAATACAAAGTGCTTTCAACCTCTTTGATTGATGCCTTCAAGCAGCCCAAAACCTCGGCCGAGCTGATTCGGCTGGATAATCAGCCCGTGCCGGGCGCGCCGCAAAAGCTGATCGTGATCCCCGCGCCGACTGTGCAGCCCAATGCCGGTAAGTTTGAAGAGCAAACCAAGAAAATGCAGGGCATTGCGGGCGACTTGCAGCAATCGCTTGGCACCCTGATTGATCAAGGCAAAGTGCGGGTTACCCAATCCAAACGCGGGATTGCGGTGGAAATCAGCGATTCGATTCTGTTTGATACCGGCCGCGCCGAGCTGGCACCTGAAGCGGTGGATGCCTTGCTGGCGATTGCTGAGCGGATTAAAAACACCGACAACCTGATTCAGGTGGAAGGCCATACCGACAATCAGCCGATTCGCGGCATTTTCCCTAGCAACTGGGAGCTCTCGGCGGCGCGGGCCGCCAGCGTGGTGCGCCTGTTTGAATCGGCCGGCGTGGCCTCGCAGCGGATGGTGGCGGTGGGCTATGCCGAGTTTCGGCCGATTGAGCCGAATGATCGGGTTGAGGGGCGGGCCCGTAATCGCCGCGTGACGCTGAATATCCTGGCTGATAATCAGGATGAAATTGCCGTCATTGCGCAATAAACCACAACGGCACGGGGGAGTGACTTGCGACTACAACAAGCTGCCAACCCGGCCATCGTGGAGCGGATCACCCGCTTAGTTTATCGCAGCGCCGTTCCTGGCCAGGTGATCTGCATCCTGACCGCCCTCGTGTTGGCCGCCGCCTATCTCTCGCAAGTTTCCCTGCAATTTCTGGCGGCTTGGTTAGCCGTGACCTGGGCCTTGGCCGGCTGGCGTTTGCATACTGCCTATGGTTATCTGCGGGCCCAGCAGGCGGGCCTGGTGGATTACGCTGCTTGGAGTGCACGCTTTGAGCGGGGAGTGAACCTCACCGCGCTGATCTGGGGCGCGGGCGGTTATTTTTTTATGCAAAATGGCTCGGATATGCATCGGCTATTCACCGCCTTTGTCTTGTCGGGGCTGGTCTCTGGTGCAGTACCGATTTTGGGCGCGCATTATCGGGCACTGCGCAACTTTGCCATTATTATTTTGTTGCCCATTTTGTTCTCCGCCTTAATCGGCAAAGGCCCGTTTGACGGCGTTTTGGCCGCCATGTGCTTGATGTATCTGGTGGTGGTGGTGAAAGGGGTGCGGCATTACAACGATGCGATTGTGGAGAGTATCGAACTTGAGCTGGAGCAGAAGCAGTTAGTGCAACAGCTGGAGCAGGCTCGCAATAGCGCCGAGGCGGCCAGTAAAGCCAAAACTGAATTCATTGCCAATGTCTCCCACGAAATCCGCACCCCAATGAATGGTATCGTGGGGATGGCCCATGTGATGGAGCATTCTGGTTTAAATCCGGCGCAGCGGCAGGATTTAAGCGTGATTCAAGCTTCGGCTGAATTGCTGCTGGCCTTGGTGAATGATGTACTCGATTTATCCAAAATTGAGGCTGGCCAGCTCGATCTCAGCGCTAAACCATTTTCTTTGAATACTACACTGCAGCGCACTGTGCAGATGTTTGCCGAAGTCAGCCGTGAAAAGCACGTTGATTTGCAGTTACAGTTGCCGGCCAACATCGATGTCATTGTGCAAGGCGATCAATTGCGACTGCAGCAAGTCTTGGTCAATCTGCTGGGTAATGCGGTCAAATTTACCCATCAGGGGCAAATTTGTGTGCGGGTGGCGCAACAGGGCGAGCAATGGTGCTTTGAAGTTAGCGATACCGGCATCGGTATCGCTAGAGATCAGCTTAGCCAGATTTTTGAAGCCTTTGTGCAAGCGGATGGTTCGCGCGCGCGCCAATATGGTGGCACCGGGCTTGGTCTCACCATCGCCCGCAAGTTGGTCAGCCATCTAGGCGGGGAATTGCAAGTTGAGTCGCAATTGGGGCACGGCACCTGTTTTCGCTTCCAAATTCCGCTACCGGTGGTAGTCGCAACGCCCGAGGTGGTGGCGGATGCGCCCGCCAAGGGATTGCCGGCATTAAAGGTGTTGCTGGCAGAGGATAACCCTACCAACCGATTGGTGGCCACCAAGCTGCTGCAAATTGCAGGGCATCAGGTGGTGCAGGCCGAAAATGGCCAGCAGGCCATCGAACATGTACAGCAGCAAGACTTTGATCTGGTGTTGATGGATGTGCAGATGCCCTTGGTGGATGGGCTGGAGGCTACTCGACAAATCAGGCAATTGCCGCGCGGCGCTCATTTGCCGATTATTGCCTTAACTGCGAATGCGCTGGAGGCTGACCGGCAAGCTTGCCTTGCCGTTGGGATGAATGCCTTCATCACCAAACCGGTGAAACCCGAAGTTTTGCAGGACACCATGCACCGTGTGTTGCAAACGACGGCCTAGGTTTGCCGTTCGGCGGCCTACCATACTATAAATTAGGCAGACCCCATCTTGGATGTGCATTGTGCCTGAGGCTTTACCCACTGACGTAGCCAAAATTGCCGAAAAGATCACGCACATCAATCAATTAGTTCTTCACGATGTAGCGGCAGCATTGGCAGAGAGTAGCCAATTACAGGTGCTTTGCCATGGTCACTTGCCGCAGCTCCTGCGTACCCAGCTGGAGGTTTTGCACTGCCGCTGCCTATTGGCCGCAGGGCAGTTTCGCCTTGCCTTGCGGCTGATTAACCATGCGATTCGCCAGCTAGATGAACAATCCGCGGCGCAACCCAGAGCCGAGCTGCTGCAAATGCGCGGCATTATTTTGTTCCAGCTAAAGCGCTACCTGAGTGCGGCGGAAGATCTGGCACAGGCGACCGAGCTGGCGGTAGAGGCGATGCAGATTCATATCGCCATTGATTGTTATATGCATATCGCCAGTATTTACCGCATTTATGGCCTGGAGCACGATTTACTGGCGCTATTGCGCTTAGGCTTTTATTTGGCGGGTTCAATTAATGATCCTAAATCAATTGGTAAGAGCGCGATTCATCTGGCAGGCCGCTACTTTAATGATGGCCAGTATCAGGAGGCGCTGGATGTGCTGTATCAAAGCGAGGCCAGCATCCTCGATTGCGGGGATATGACTTGGGTGGTGGAGGCCGGCAATATCATGGCCAACTGCTACCGGCGGCTTAATAAAGCACATGAGGCGGAATTGTATTTTGATTCGATGTTGGCGCTGGCCTTGCATCACCAGCTAAGCTGGGCACGTTCGCTGATTGCCATTCATTACGCCACTTTTCTGGCTGAGCGCGGTGATCGGGTGGCGGCAATGTCCTTGCTGGATAGCGCTCAGGAGGGGGCATGGCAATTTAATGATATGGATCTGCAACAGCGCTACCTCAGCTGCCGTATCGAGATTTTCAAGCAACAAGGGCTGCATGCACAGGCTTTGCAGGCCCTGCGGGAATTAGAGCAAATCCGTATCGCGCAAGTAGAAGGTGAGCAAAACCCGCGTAGCCGGCGCAAGCTGGCACGGTTGGGGCGTTTGCAGCGGGTAATGGCCACGGTCAACCGTACCCGACGTGATTTTGAAAGCTTGCTGGGGCTGGTGGTCTCACGCAGCAATATCAGCCGTGGCCGGCTGTTTCGCGATAAATGCGCCACGTTGCCGGCAGAACATGCGATTGTGGTGGTGAGTATTGAAGCGCCATTGGCCACTCGACGGGTGGTCGAGGATAAAGTCACCGCCATTTTGCGCGAATTTTGTGTCAGCGGGGATGTCTGGGTGCGCCATGGGCTGGGTCAGTATCTGATTTATTTTCACGATGGCCTGCAGCGCAATAACTTATTGCAGCAGCAGTTAGTGCAGCATGTGCAGCATTTCCCCTGGGATTGGCATGAAATACCGGCGCCGCTGGTGGCCAGCCGGCAGGTTTCGCCGCTAGAAGTCGCTCAGTTACTCAATATGCGAGGGAATACATGGAAAGCCTGAGCGCCCAACATGATATTGCCGAATTGATCAGTGCGGTGGAGCTGGGCTACTGGCAATCCAATGCGGCGCAACATCGCGATTGCCGGCGTTTGCTCGAGCTGTGTCTGGCGCGGCGACACCCGATGCTGGGCTATGCCTATCTGCTGTATGGCCGCACCTTTCTGATTGTGGGGGATTTGCCTTGCGCCCGTGAAAAACTCAAACGGGGCCTCGCGCATTGTCGCCGGCATCAACAATTTGAGCATTATCCGCTCGGTTTACTGTGGCTTGGGGTCGTTGAGCTGCAGCAACAACGCTATAGCAGAGCGTTGAAAGCCTGGGGGGATGCGATTCAGCTGGCTCTGGAGCAATCCAACCTTGATGTAGTGATCGAATGTTGCCTGAATCTGGGGGTGCTGTACCGTACAGCCGGTTTGCAGACGGAGAGCGGCGAAGTCTTGATGGCCAGCTTCTCGGTGGCTGAATCCATCGACAGTAAAAAGCTTTTAGCCAAAAGCGGGATTTATGTTGCCGAGTCCTTGATGATTGAGCAGCGATATGCCGAGGCACTAGCCGTGCTGTTGCGCGCCGAGCATGATGTGATCTTGCATGGCGACGTTACCTGGATCGCTCAGCTCTGTGGCAACAAAGGCTATTGCCTGTGGCGCACTGGCAATCTGGCCGGGGCAGAAGCCTGTTTTGATACCTCGCTGACCATGGCCCGCGCCTTCAAGCTCGGCTGGGTGTATATCTTTGTGGCGTTGTACTTCGCGCGCTTTTTGTTAGAGCAAGAGCGAATAGCCGAGGCCAACGAAATTATCGACAGTGCATTTGCGTATTTTGATCTTTACCCCGAGCGGCAGTTTTTAGTGCAGTGGTATGAGCTCAAATACAAAGTGCTAAAGAATCTGGGCCGATATCCTGATGCACTAGTGGTGCTGAAAACCCAGCAGGGGCTTAAGCTGGCGGCGCTCAGTGAAGATTACGAGGCGGCCAGCTCGCCACATTTGGTGGGTGATTTGCGCCGTCGTTATCAGGCCTTGCGGCGGATTTTTCGCAAGATTGAAGGCTTGGTGGAGCTACCGAATGTTCGGGCGGGGATTCGGCAGCTGACGGATTTTCGCGCCCGCTGCGAGGCTGGGCGGGGTGTCGACCGGCTGATCGAATTAGTGGTGCGTCCGCAAAACAAAAAAACCGTCATTCAGCGCACCATGCTGACCATTCGTGAATACTGCTCAGGCAAAGATGCCTGGGTCAAGATCGCTGATGGACGGTTTCTGATTTATCCGGGGCATAACGATAAAAGCCTGTTTGAGTTTGCCCATTGCCTTGTGAAGGCAATTGAGGCCCTGGCCGGTGGACGATTGAGCGAGCAGCCGATTCAGGCGCGCTCGCGCATTTTGCTGGTGGATGATGATGTCATTACCCAGCTGAATATGGTGATTGATCGGGGATGGCATGACGCAGGATGAATTTTCGCGAGTAATGCAGCGTCAGGCGCAGTTCCGGCTGCGTAATTACGATCAGGCGCTGAGTCTGGCTAACGAGCTGGAAGCCTTGGCAGGTTCTGATCTTTATCAGCAGTTGCAAGCCCAGTATTTGCAGGGCGAAGCGCTAGAGAAAGTCGGTGAATTTGCCGCCGCCAAGCAACGTCTGTTGGCGGTTGAGCGCCAGCTGGTGCGTCATTACAAACAAGACCCGCTATTGCTTGATCTGTATGAATGTCTGGGTAAAGCCTGTTATGCAATTGGCGAGCTCAATCTAGCGCTGGAATACTGGAGCAAATGCCTAGAGCTGGCACTGGGGCAGCAGTCGATAGTGCATTACATCAAGGCCTACACCGGGATAGGCGGGGTGTACTTGTACTTTGGCTTGTTTGAAGAATCGCTGCGCCATCATTTGCTGGCGCTCGAGTTTGCCCGCGAGCTGGATGACCCTGTGCTGCTGATGATGCTCAATCTGTGGCTCGGTAGCGATTACAACGAGCTGGGGCGACATGCCGAGGCGCTTACCCATCTCACCGAAGCGCGTAATTTTTACCGCCGCCAGGCCGATGCTGGGCAGGTGAGTGAGGTATTGATGCATAGCGGTTATTCCTGCTTGGGTTTGCGGGATATACCCTCGGCATTGAAGTTTTTCAACGAGAGTATTCGGCTGGCAGAAAGTCATCATCATGGCTGGCCATTGGCGATGGCTAACGCCGGCTTAGCCGAGGTTTATCTGGCGCAAGGGCAGGCTGAACGAGCTTTGCAATTTGCCCAGCAAGCTCACGAATTTGCGCTCCAAAATGCCTCGATTCACCATGAACTGCGCGCCTGCCGGGTAAAATCGCTGGTGCTTGAGGCGCTGGGGCAGCACGCCGAAGCGCTGACTGCCTATGAGCGACATTGTGAGCTATCGGTGCAATTGGCCATCGAACGCAATACCACCCAATTACAAAGTGCGGTGCTGCGGCGGATTAACCGCTCGGAGATTCGCCTGAAGCTGATGCGCGCCGAGCAGCAGCGCGAAATGCTGGAAAACGAGAAAATCCAGCGGCAGGCGGAGTTTTTGGCGGAAAAAAATGCCTTGCTGGCCGTTAACAAAGCCAAGAGTGATTTTCTGGCCTTGGTTAGCCATGAAATACGCACCCCGTTGTCGGGGGTGATTGGCATGCTGCGCCTGGCACGAGGGCAAAAAGAACTGAGCGATACGACACGCGAACAGCTCAGTATTGGTTTAGAAAACGCCGAAACGCTGCTCACCATCATTAACGATATTCTCGATATTTCGAAAATCGAAGCCGGCAAAATCACGCTCGAGACCATTCCTTTTGATTTACACCAGTTAATCAATCAGGTGGCCGCGCTATTTGAGCCAAAAGCGGCGGAAAAGGGCGTGCGCTTTGTCGTGGATTTGGCGCATTTGCCTAAGCAAGGCTGCTTGGGCGATCCGACCCGGCTGCGGCAGATCTTGTTTAATCTGGTGGGCAACGCGATCAAATTTACCGAGCAGGGCAGCGTCACCATTGGGGCCTATCGGGATGGGGAGCAGATTAAATTCTCGATTGCGGATACGGGCATTGGCCTGGATGAGCAAAGTCTGGGGCGCTTATTCAATAAATTCGAGCAAGCCGATACCTCTACCACCCGCAAATATGGTGGCACGGGCCTTGGTTTATCCATCTGCCAGGCGCTGGTCGGTTTGATGGATGGCTCGATTGGCGTGACCAGCCAGCTGGGCGAAGGCACGTGTTTTCGGGTGGAGCTACCGCTAGAGCCGGTCGATTTGCAGGCCAAGGTCCGCGACCCAGTGCAATTAAGTCCATTGCCATGCCAGTTGCGCATTTTGTATGCGGAAGACATTGCGACCAATCAATTGATTGTGGGCGGCCTCCTGGAAGAAATGGGGCAGCGCATGCAGGTGGTGAATAATGGGCAGGAAGCGGTGGAGCTGCTGACCCGGCAGCGCTTTGATCTGGTATTGATGGATGGCCGTATGCCGGTGATGGATGGGCTGGAAGCCAC
This sequence comes from Chitinibacter sp. ZOR0017, assembly GCF_000799095.1. Classification (NCBI taxonomy): domain Bacteria; kingdom Pseudomonadati; phylum Pseudomonadota; class Betaproteobacteria; order Neisseriales; family Chitinibacteraceae; genus Chitinibacter; species Chitinibacter sp. ZOR0017. Next base: position 23,358 of record NZ_JTLG01000001.1, read on the forward strand.
GCGCGTCATCCGCCGGGGGCAGTATCAAAGCCGGGCGATACTTGATCCGCAAAGCTATGTTGTGGCGCTGACGGCTAATGCCGCGGCAGAAGAGCAGCAAGCAGGTTTTGCCGCCGGGATGAATGATTACCTGCTCAAGCCGATTGATCCGATTAAATTCCACGCGGTGTTGGTACAGGCCGTGGCCTATCAGCAGCAGCGCGGGGTGGAATTGCTGCCTATGCTGGAAAAAGCCCCTACGCCATCTGTGGCGACTGGTACGGCCGATGCGGATTGGTTGCGCGAGCTGAGTCGGGCTGGCGTGGCGGTGGATGAGGCGCTCAATCGCCTGAATGGCAATCACGAACGCTTGCGCCGCTGGTTGCAGCAATTGTTTAGCGAGCATCAGCCGCTGATTGACACCTTGCCCGATTATCAATCCCGCAAAGATGCCGCGGGCCTGATCGGGCCGGTGCATGCGCTGCGCGGGGTGGCGGGCACGTTGGGCGTCATGGCGATTTATCAGGCGGCGGGCACGCTGGAGCAGGCGTTGGGGCAATTTCAGCGTGGCCAAGTGGCGCAATGGCCGGTGCTCACGGGCTTGCAGCAAGTATGGGCGCAAAGCAAAGCGCGGCTGTTACCTTTGCTGGGTGAGCCTGTGAGTGCTGAGACGACTCAGCGGGACGATTGGCCCGCCTTACCCACTCAGGCCCGTGCGGCAGGCTTGGAGCTCGCGCAGGCGCTGGCGAGCAAAAGCCTGCGCGCGCGGCAAAAGCTGCAGGCTTTACAGCTGGTGCTGGGGGAGCAAGCGCCGGATTATGGCGTGGGTCAACTGAAACAAAGCCTGGAGCAACTGGATTACCCGGCTGCATTACGGCAATTACGCCGGCAGCTACCTGAGAAAATGGATGAAAACTGATCCTTATGTGCTGGTCGTGGATGACCAGATGGCCAATATCGAAGCGTTGGGCGAATTGCTCACCGCCGAATACGATGTGCACTTTGCCCTCAGCGGCGCTGAGGCTCTGGCGCATGTGCGCGAGCATGCGCCGGATCTGATCTTGCTCGATATTATGATGCCAGATATGGATGGCTACGAAGTCTGCCGTCAGTTGCAGCAATATCCACCCACCCGCGAAACGCCGGTGATTTTTATTACTGCATTGGCCACCCCCGAAGAAGAAACCCGCGGGCTGGATGCGGGGGCGGTGGATTACATTGTGAAGCCGTTTAATCCGGCGATTGTGCGGGCACGGGTGCGCAATCATCTGGCGCTTAAGCAAGCAAAAGATCAGCTGCGAGTGCTGGCACAAACTGATAGCCTCACTAGTCTGGCGAACCGGCGCTATTTATTCGAACGGCTCAGCCTGGCTTTTGCCAAAGCGCTGGATAATCCGCAGCAACAGTTCGCTGTGATTTTGCTCGATGTGGATTACTTCAAACGCTACAACGATCAGCAAGGCCATTTGGCGGGGGATTTTTGCCTGCAACGCGTGGCTGGCGTGCTGAAATCAGCGCTGCGCAATCCCGATGATGTGGTGGCCCGCTACGGTGGGGAAGAGTTTTGCTGCTTGCTGGCCGGCGCTTCGCTCGACGAAGCGCGTGGTATTGCCGAGCGCATTTGCCGCAGCGTGGCCGAGCTGGCCATACCGCACCCCAAAGCCTTGCCTGCCAAGATTGTGACCATTAGCGCTGGCGTGAGCGCCTATCGCCCGAGTCTGCATTCGCTGGAAAGCGTGTTGCAGCTGGCCGATGAGGCGCTGTACGAGGCCAAAGCCGCGGGCCGTAATCAGGTGATGGTAAAGGTATAGCCAGAAACGCTATATTTCATATGGCCTGGCTGGCTATACCCCTTTAGGTTGGAGCCCCATCTTCATTCTTGGGGTGCAGCTTGGCTTCCAGTTTGGCTAGCGCAATGTACAGCACCGGGGTGATAAACAGGGTAATCAGCTGCGAGAACAGCAGGCCGCCCACAATGGCCACCCCCAGTGGTTGGCGCAATTCGGCGCCCGCACCCAACCCCAGCGCCAGCGGCATTGCCCCCATAATCGCGGCCAGTGTGGTCATCATGATCGGGCGAAAGCGCTTGGCGCAGGCTTCGCGGATGGCTTCACTGGGGCTCAGCTGCAGTTTGCGCTGCGCTTCCAGTGCAAAGTCGATCATCATAATCGCGTTTTTCTTCACGATGCCCACCAGCAGCAAGATCCCGATCATGGCAATAAAGGTTAGCTCCAGCCCGGTGAGCTGCAGGGCCAGTAGCGCGCCAATTGCCGCCGAGGGAATCCCCGCCAGAATGGTTAGCGGATGGATCCAGCTTTCGTACAACACCCCCAGCACCACATAAATCACGGCGACCGCCGCCAAAATCAGCCACAGCTGGCTGGTTTGCGATTGCTGATACAGCGCCGCATCCCCAGCAAAACCGCCAAACACGGCTTCGGGCAGGCCGATCTCCCGCTCGGCCGCCGCAATGGCTTGCGCCGCATCGGAGAGCACCACGCCCGGCGCCAGATTAAACGACAGCGTAACGGCAGGCAGCTGGCCTTGGTGATTAATACTGGTCGTCACCGCCGTGCGCTCCACCGTGGCAAAGCTGCTAAGTGGAATAAGGGCGCCAGTTTTGCTGCGCACATGCAGCAGGCTTAGCTTTTGTTCATCCTCGCGATAAGCGTCACTCAGCTGCATTAACACCGAATAGCTATCTTGTGGTGCGTAGATGGTGGCCACTTCGCGCTCGCCATAAGCGGCGTAGAGGGTGTCGCGCAGGCTTTGCATATCGATGCCGAGCTCCGCGGCTCGATCGCGTTGCACCTGAATACGCGCTTGCAGGGTTTTTTGCTCGGCGTCCGAAGTGACATCGCGAAATTGCTCACGCGCCATCAGCGCCGTTTGCAGCTTGCCGGCCCATTGCTCCAAATCGCTGGCATTCACGGCTTGCAAGGTATATTGATAACCGCTTTTACTGCTGCGTGCGCCGACATTCAAGTTTTGCGTTGGGCGGAAAAACACCCGCACGCCAACAATTTTGCCAGTGGATTTGCGTAGGCTTTCCAGCGTTTTTTGCATATCCGCTCGGTCTTTGCGCGGTTTTAGCGTAATAAACAGCCGCCCGCCACCGCCCGAGCTACCCACGCTGGAAGCCACATAATCGACGTTTGGATTGTTCTGTACCGCTTTTGCCACCTGCTGCTGTAGTTTCAGCTGCGCGGGGTAGGCAATATCGGGCGCCATATCAATACTGGCCTGTATCTGGCCAATGTCTTCCTGCGGAAATAGCCCTTTGGGGATCGCCAGATACAGCCAGGCGGTCGTGGCGAAGGTGGCAAGTGTCAGCAGTAGCATCCAGGCTTTGTGGCGCAGCGCCTGATCGAGCAGGCGACGGTAGCCAGCCAGCAGCGCGTTAAAACCGGCTTCAAACCAGCGGCTCCACGCCGGAGCAGGCTGGTGATCGGCCGCGGTTTCCGGGCGCAAAAAACGCGCGGCAAATAAGGGGATGAGTGTCAGCGATACGGCCATCGACACTAAAATGGCCAGCGAAACTACGATGGCAAATTCGTGAAACAGCAAACCCATGGTGCCGGGCATAAAGAAAATCGGGATAAAGACCGCAATCAGCGACAGTGAAATCGAGACCACGGTAAAACCCACTTCGCCAGCACCCTGAATCGCGGCATCCCACGGGCGCATGCCTTCTTCGATATGGCGCACGATGTTTTCCAGCACCACAATCGCATCATCGACGACCAAGCCCAATGCCACGGTTAACCCCATCAGTGAGATATTGTCGAGGCTAAAGCCCAGCCAATACATCAGCGCAAAGGTGGCCAGCAGCGAAATCGGCAGCGAGACCGAAGGAATCAGGGTAGCCGCGGCACGGCGCAGGAACAGCAAGACCGACAACACCACCAGCCCCAGAGTCAGGAGCAGGGTGAGGTTTACATCGTGAATCGATTCGCGAATCGAGGTAGAGCGATCGTTGATTTGCCGCACTTGCACCGAATCGGGCATCTGCGCCGTGAGCTTGGGCAGCATGGCTTTGATGGCATCGACGGTGGCAACAGTATTGGCGCCCGGCTGGCGTTGTACGGCCAGAATGATCGAGCGCTCGCCATTAATCCAGCTGCCGGATTTTACGTTTTCCACGCTGTCTTCAACGGTGGCCACATCTTTGAGTCGCACCGGATTGCCATTGCGGCTGGCGATCACCACTTCGGCAAATTCGGCGGCGTTTTTCAGTTGCTCATTGGCTTGCAGCATCAGCGTTTGCCGCTCGCCTTCCAGCTGACCGACCGGCGAGTTGGCATTGGCGGTTTTGAGTGCGCTGGCGACTTCGGGCAGCGATAAATCTCGGGCGGTGAGTTTTTCCGGGTCAACGGCAATCCGCACCGCGTATTTCTTTTGCCCATAAATCTGCACCTGCGCCACGCCATCAATGGTGGATAAGGCAGGGGCGACCAGATTGTCTGAATAATCATTGAGCTGCGCCAGCGACATTGAGGGTGAGCTGATCGCCAGCATCAGAATCGGCGCATCGGAAGGATTTACCTTGCGATAGCTCGGCGGGCTTTTCATATCGCTCGGTAGCGCCCGATTGGCACGATAAAGCGCTGCTTGGACATCCACCGCGGCAGATTCGATATCGCGGCTAGGGGCAAACTCCAGCGTGATGGTGGTTTGCCCCAGCCGGCTGGTGGAGCTCATGGTCGCCAGGCCCGGAATCGTGGAAAACTGCTTTTCCAGCGGGGTGGCTACCGAATTGGCCATGGTTTCGGGCGAGGCGCCGGTGAGATTGGCTGAGACTTGGATTGTTGGGGTGTCGTAGCTGGGCAGAGCCGAAATCGGCAAATGAAACCAAGCTACAGCCCCAGCCACCATGACGGCCAGCCATAGTAGCAAGGTGGCTACCGGGCGATGAATGGCCCACCAGGAAATCCCGCGTACTTCAGCGCCACTCATGCTGCCGCCCCTTGGCTTGCCGCATGGCTAGCCTTGGCGCTGCCTGAGGCGCGGCCGGCTTTTTTATCGCCGGCTTTGCTTTCTTGTACTTTGGCGCCGGGGCGCAGGTTTTGCCCGCCCTCCAGCACCACCTTGCTGCCGGCTTTAATGCCAGTGATTAGCGCCATGCCATCGGCGCTGCGCACGATCTGCACTGGTTTAGCCTCAACTTGCTGTTGGGCATTGATTTGGTACACAAAGCGCTGTTCTGGCCCGGTTTGCACGGCTTGTAGCGGCAATACGAGGCCACGCTGGCGACCCAGGTCGAGGTTTACGGTCGTGCTTAGGCCTGGCCAGAGCAATTGATCCGGGTTCGCAAATTCGGCCTTCACCAGCAAGGTGCCACTGGTTTTATCGATCTGGCTATCCATGAAAGTGACTTTGCCGGCGCGCTGCTGCCCATCCGGTAGGGTGGTGTTTACCATGACCGAGCCTTGTTGCTTGGCGGCAAGCAGGGCGGGTAGCTCGCGTTCGGGCAGCTGAAATGTCACCTGCACCGGATCCAGCTGGGTGAGCGTGACCAGTGGCTCGCTGCCATTGGTTTGCGCCAGGCTGCCCTGATGCACATTGATTTTGCCGGTACGCCCAGCAAATGGTGCGCTAATACGGGTGTAAGAGAGTTTGACCGCACTGGTTTGTTGATCGGCACGGGCGGCGTTGAGTTGGGCGCGTAGCGTATCCACCTTGGCCTGCGCGGTATCGACGGCCGAAGGTGAAATAAATTTAGCGCGCGCTAGCTCTTGCGAGCGCTGCAGGCTGCGTTCGGCTTCGCGCAGCTGCGCGGCGGTTTGTTCGGTTTGCGCACGGCTTTTGCTGGCGTTGGCTTCGTCATCGCGCGCATCCAGTGTAAACAGCAGCTGGCCGGCTTTGACATTAGCCCCTTCACTAAAATGGATACCGGCAATCTGCGCGGTGAGCTGCGGGCGAATCTCAACGCTGCGAATCGCTTCGACATGGCCAGTGGCGCTGAGCTGATTAGGCAGCTCGCCTTCTTTCACGACCACGCTGGTGATCAGCGTGGGGCGATCACCTTTTTTATTTGCCGCCGCATCAGGTGCTTTCTGACAGCCTGCCAGTGCGGCGACGAGCGTGAGTGGAACGAGAGCCAGTGGGCGCAAATTGTAGGTCATAGAGTGACTCTTGTTTAATCATGAAGTACACCGCGGGCTAGGCCTGCACGGTAGCGGGCAATGATCAAACTCATCGTTAGCATGACCAAGAGGCCAAACCCGATGATGATCAAATACATCGGCGGCATGCCACTGTGACCAAATTGCTTGAGGAGCAGGGCACTGGCATCGCTGGGCACTGGGCTACTCCAGTTTTTCACCAACCAGGCATGCAGCCCCACCATTAGCAAAATGCCGAGGTTTTCGTTGAAATTTTGGACTGCAATCGAGTGACCCGCGCCCATCAACTGATGGCCGCGGTGTTGCAGCATGGCATTCAACGGCACCACAAAAAAGCCGGACAGCGCGCCGATAATGAGCATTAATAACGCAGCCAGCCAGATCTGGTTGACGAGCAACATGATGATGACCAGTGCGCCCATCGCTACGCCGGCCCACAGCACAGTAAACGCGCGCTCCAGTTTCACCAGCCGCCCGGCCAGAAAGGCCCCGGCGGCAATCCCGACTGCCACCAGCGCAATCAGCTGGCTGGCTTGTTCCATGGTGAGGGACAGCCAGATCACCGCCCAGTTCAGCACCACCAGCCGCATGGTGGCGCCCGCTCCCCAGAATAGCGTGGTCACCCCAAGCGAGAGCTGGCCTTGCGGATCACGCCACAGCCGCTTCACGCACCAGGCAAATTCGCGTGCTTGATGGACAGGATCGAGATGAAAGGGCTTTAGCCGCACCTGCAGTTTGGGGATAGCCAGATTGATATAGGCCGCAAGCAAATAGAGCGCGATGGTGCCGGCGATGGCAAATTGGGCTGGGCTCAGATACTGTCCAAGGGTATGGCTATGCAGCCAAATAGATATCTGGGCCCCAGATAAATACCCGCCAATGATGGTGCCAAGAATAATCGCCCCCACCGTGGCGCCTTCTAGCCAGCCATTGGCCTCGACTAATTTTTCATGCGGTAGATATTCGGTAATGATGCCGTATTTGGCTGGGGAGTAAGCGGCGGCGCCAAAGCCGACGATGGCATAGGCAAAGATCGCCGGCATGCCCAGTAGCATGCTGGCACAGCCGACAAGCTTGATGCCATTGCAGATCAGCATGGCCCGGCCTTTGTGCATTGAATCGGCAAAAGCCCCAGCATACGGGGCGATCACGACATACGACACGGTAAACGCCCACAGCAACATCGAGAGGTGCCACTCAGGCGCTTGTTGCTCTTTTAATAAGGCCAGGGCGGCGAAAAACAAAGCATTGTCGGCCAGCGCAGAAAAAAATTGCGCCCCCAAAATGGTGAAGAAACCACGATTCATGGTGTGTGCTCAGCGCTCTGGCGCGGGAATTGTGGCGTTTATATCACGATTGGATGACAAAAAAGCTGCGTGGGATCAGCTTGCGTCGATAAAAACACCAATTATCGGCGCTAAGCGGCGTGTTATGATGCGCTATTAGCTTTCCCCGATGTGGCTGCTGAATGATACTTGACGCGCTTATTACCATCTTTACCGAGTATGGTTATCTGGCCGTGTTTACCGTCTTGCTGATTTGCGGCTTTGGTGTGCCGATTCCGGAAGACGTGTCTTTGGTCGCTGGCGGGGTGATTTCCGGTCTGGGTTATGCCCATGTGCATACCATGTTTGCCGTTGGGATGGCGGGCGTGCTGATCGGCGATAGTCTGATGTTTCTATTGGGCCGCTACGCCGGCCCTAGTTTGCTCGAGCACCGCTTTTTCAAGCGGATGATGACGCCAGAGCGCTTTGCCGCGGTGCAGGATAAATTCGAGCGTTACGGCAATCGCGTGCTATTTGTGGCCCGCTTTCTACCTGGCCTGCGCGCCCCGATTTTTATGACGGCGGGCATGTCGTGCAAAGTCTCGTATCTACGGTTTTTATTGCTGGATGGATTGGCCGCACTCATTAGCGTGCCCATCTGGGTGTATTTGGGCTATTACGGCGCCAAAAATCACGAATGGCTGATGACCTGGCTGGGCCGTGGTCAGGTGGCGATTTTGCTGCTGGTGGCCGTGGTAGCCGTGGTGGTGGGCGTCTGGTATTGGCGCAACCGCAAGAAAAAATAAGCCCATGGCCGCGTGGCTAGTGGGCTGATTCGTCGTTCCTCGTTTTTCTATTTAATATTAATCGTGCTGTGCGCCGCCTCTGGGCGCAACATGGATTAGCCAATGACTCGCCCTATTGAAGTTGTCATTCATCGCTCCGCCCTTCATCACAATTATCAGGTGATCAAGCAGCGCGCCGCCGGCGCGCGTGCTTTGGCGGTGATCAAAGCCAATGCTTATGGGCATGGCATTGAGCAGGTGGTGGCTGCGTTGCCGGCGGCGGATGGCTTTGCCTTACTGGAAATGCCGGCGGCCCTGCGGTTGCGGGCCATGGGCGTTACTCAGCCGATTTTGCTGCTGGAAGGGGCTTTTAGCCCGGCAGAATTGCAGCTCTGCGCTGAGCATGATTTATGGTTGGCTATTCATGAGCCACAACATCTAGAGTGGCTCACGCAAACCACGTTGGTGCGGCCGGTGCAGGTGTTTGTGAAACTCAATACCGGCATGAACCGGCTAGGCTTTGCGGCCGAGCAGGCGAGCGCCGTCGTGGCCCTATTGCAGCAGTTGCCAAATGTCGCCGGCATTACCTTGATGACGCACTTTGCCACCGCCGATGATCCGGCCGTGGGGGTAGCATCCCAGTGGGCACGTTTCCAGGAGGGCACTGCGGGGCTGGGCTTGCCGGTGAGTCTGGCGAATTCTGCGGCGACTTTTGCCTACCCACAGGTGCATGGTGATTGGGTGCGGCCTGGTATTGCCCTGTATGGCAGCTCGCCGCTGGCTGATCAGTCCGCCAAAAGCCTGGGTTTAGTCGCTGCGATGACGCTGCGGGCCAAGATTATTAGTACCCAGCAACTGCAAGCGGGCGATAGCGTTGGCTATGGTGCTACTTTCACCGCTGATCGGCCGATGCGAATTGGCACCGTGGCTTGCGGCTATGCTGATGGCTATCCGCGCCATGCGCCGACCGGTACGCCGGTCTTGGTGGCTGGGCAGCGTAGTCGTTTGCTGGGTCGGGTCTCGATGGATATGTTGTGTGTCGATCTCACCGCAATCGATGCGGCGGGGATTGGCAGCGAGGTTGAACTTTGGGGGCAGACTTTGTCTATCGACGAGGTGGCTGCCAGTGCCGGCACCATTGGCTACGAGCTAATGTGTGCGGTGGCGCCACGTGTGCCAATCCGGGTGGAATAAGCGGTGTGAGCCAGATCGGGCTAAAATCGCCGAAATCCCCCAATTGACATGCTTTGAATTACAATATTGCGGTTTTTATTATTAATTTTCTCCAGCCTGCAGGTTAATCATGGCATTGATCGTCCAAAAATATGGCGGCACTTCGGTTGGGTCTCCTGACCGAATCAAAAATGTAGCCCGCCGCGTCGCCAAGTTTAAAGCCCAGGGGCATGATCTGGTGGTGGTAGTGTCTGCGATGTCAGGCGAAACCAATCGTCTGATCGCTTTGGCAAAAGAAATTCAAACGAATCCAGATCCTCGTGAACTGGATGTGATCGTATCGACAGGCGAGCAAGTTACGATCGGCCTGTTGGTGATGGCACTGAAAGAGCAAGGCTTGGATGCGGTGTCATACACCGGTGCCCAGGTCAAAATTCTGACCGATAGCGCGCACACCAAAGCCCGGATTCAGCACATCGATGATGCCAATATGCGTGCCGATCTGAATGCCGGCCGTGTGGTGGTGGTGGCTGGCTTCCAGGGTGTCGATGCCCAAGGCAATATCACGACGCTTGGTCGTGGTGGCTCGGATACTTCAGGCGTTGCCTTGGCGGCCGCACTGAAAGCCGACGAGTGCCAGATTTATACCGATGTGGATGGCGTATATACCACCGACCCACGTGTAGTGCCGGAAGCGCGCAAACTCAAGACCATTACCTTCGAAGAAATGCTGGAAATGGCAAGCTTGGGTTCTAAGATTCTGCAAATTCGCTCGGTTGAATTTGCCGGTAAATACAATGTGAAGCTGCGCGTATTGTCTTCGTTCCAAGAAGAGGGCGAAGGTACGCTGATTACGTTTGAGGAAGATACAGACATGGAAAAACCGGTCATTTCCGGCATTGCCTTTAACCGCGACGAAGCCCGTATCAATGTGATCGGCGTGCCAGACAAACCTGGTATTGCGTACCAGATTCTGGGCCCAGTGGCTGATGCCAACATCGATGTGGATATGATTATCCAGAACGTTGGCCAAGATGGCACCACCGATTTCTCGTTTACCGTTCCTAAGGGCGAGCTCAATCGCGCGATTAAAGTACTGGAAGGTGTGCAAAGCCAGATCGGCGGCAAATCAGTGTCGGGTGACGACAAGATTTGTAAAGTATCGATCGTGGGTGTAGGCATGCGCTCACATGTTGGCGTGGCTTCCACCATGTTCCGCACGCTGGCGGAAGAAGGTATCAATATTCAGATGATCTCTACCTCGGAAATCAAGATTTCTGTGGTTGTGGATGAAAAGTATCTGGAATTGGCTGTTCGCGTGCTGCACAAGGCCTTTGGTCTGGATCAGCAAGGCTAATTAGCCATCGGGGCAGGCTTTGAAGCAGGCCTCAAAAACAGCGCCGCTGCATGAGTTTGGTAAGTGCCAAATTCGCAGCGGCGTTTTTTTGTGTTTGCAGTGAGGTACTTATGCAACCAGTCGGAAATATTTCAATAAAAGTGTTGACGACAAATGGGGGTGTGGGTATTATCTCGTCTCCCTTGACGGAGACGTGGATGAGTGGCTGAAATCACCTCCCTGCTAAGGAGACATACGGGCTTAAACCTGTATCGAGGGTTCGAATCCCTCCGTCTCCGCCAACGGAAAATTTTGTTGTGTCGTGTGCGCCCGTAGCTCAGTTGGATAGAGTATTTGGCTACGAACCAAAGGGTCGGGCGTTCGAATCGCTCCGGGCGCGCC
>NZ_JTLG01000010.1:0-119679 GCF_000799095.1 Chitinibacter sp. ZOR0017
GCAACAAAGTCAAAAAATAGCTGTAATTGCGCTTTTGTTGATAATGATCCCATTTGTTTTTACACAGCCTCGCCGAATTGCAGACAAAAAGAAGCCGTTCAATTCACCAGCGCGACCACACTATTCGTAACCTTGTGCGACCGATATCCCAGCGCGCTTTGATCTCCATCCTCAGCTTAAAACTGACACTGCATTCGGATAAAACGAATAGACACGTAAGCCATGCGAATTTATGCTCGAAACATGTAATGCGCGCTTTGGTTGCAAATTGGCTTTTTGCCTCGCAATCAAAGTGCGCTCACAGCCCCAAGTGCAAGTTCAATAACAGGATCAAGCCATGGCTAAATATCAGTTTTTCCAACGTGGCAGCGGCCACAGCAAAGAAGTGCGGTATTTATCGACTGAACGCCGCGATTTTCTAGCGGCCAAGGAAGCGCTGTTGGTGGCTGGTTTTGAGGTGCATGGCGATATGATTTATGCCGCTGACGACGCGAGCGCGATTGCTCATTTCAATAGCGGCATGGTTTATCCGCTAGAGGAATACAACAAAGCCCACAGCATGGGTGGTTTGTATTATTTCCTTACCGGCATTGCGAGCAGCATTCGCCAGTATTGGGCGCGCCGGGCCAGCTGATTGAGTACCAAACCGCAAATACCCGCCCGTGGTATCAACCCAAATACCAATATTTGCTTAGCGATCAAGTAAATACCCACAAAAAAGCCACCCGAAGGTGGCTTTTTTTAGATCAATTCAACGCTTGAATCAGATCATGCCTTTTGATTTCAGCAATTCAAACATGGTTTTGCCGATTTCAGCTGGGCTGCGGGTGTAGGCGATGCCAGCGCGCTCGAAGGCTTTGAATTTCTCTTCGGCAGTACCTTTACCGCCAGAGATGATCGCGCCAGCGTGGCCCATACGTTTGCCTTTCGGCGCAGTAACACCGGCGATGTAACCAACAACTGGCTTGGTTACGTAAGATTTAGCAAATTCTGCCGCTTCTTCTTCCGCAGTACCGCCGATCTCACCGATCATCACGATTGCATCGGTATCAGGATCGTCCTGGAACAGTTTCAGGGCGTCGATGTGGCTAGTACCTGGAATTGGGTCGCCACCGATACCGATACACGTTGATTGGCCCAGACCCAGAGCGGTGGTTTGTGCTACCGCTTCGTAAGTCAGTGTACCAGAGCGAGACACGATACCAATGCGGCCTGGGTTGTGGATGTGCCACGGCATAATACCGATTTTGCACTCGCCCGGGGTGATGATACCTGGGCAGTTCGGGCCGATCAGACGCACGCCGGCTTCATCCACGGCTTTTTTCACGTACAGCATGTCGATGGTTGGCACGCCTTCGGTGATACATACGATCAGTTGCACGCCCGCATCAACGGCTTCCAGAATCGAGTCTTTAGCGAAAGCTGCAGGTACGTAGATGACAGAGGCATCGGCCTGAGTCTGCGCTACGGCGTCGCGCATGGTGTTAAATACTGGCAGGCCGAGGTGCTCTGAGCCGCCTTTACCTGGGGTAACACCACCCACTACTTTGGTGCCTACTTTCAGCGCTTGCTCAGCGTGGAAAGTACCATTCTTGCCGGTGAAACCTTGCACCAGCACTTTGGTGTCTTTATTTACTAAAACGCTCATTTTTTTTCCCTTTGTGCTGAGATTACAAAGCCGCAACTGCAGCGACGATTTTCTCGGCTGCGTCGTTCAGACCTTGGGCAGAAGTCAGTTTCAGACCTGATTCGTCGAGGATTTTCGCGCCCAATTCGGCGTTATTACCTTCCAGACGAACCACTACAGGTACAGTGACGTTCACTTCTTTCACGGCCGCGATAATCGCTTCAGCAATCATGTCGCAACGCACGATACCACCGAAGATGTTGATCAGTACGCCTTGTACTGAGGTATCGGCCAGGATCAGTTTGAAGGCTTCAATGACGCGCTCTTTGGTTGCGCCGCCACCAACGTCCAGGAAGTTGGCAGGTTGGCCGCCTTTCAGTTTGATGATGTCCATGGTGGCCATCGCCAGACCGGCGCCATTCACCATACAACCGATATTGCCTTCCAGTGCCACGTAGTTCAGATCGAACTCAGAAGCTTTCACTTCGCGCTCGTTTTCTTGCGATTTGTCGCGTTGCGCCAGCAGCGCTGGGTGACGGTACAGGGCGTTTGAGTCGAGGTTGATTTTGCCATCCACACAAGCCAGCTCGCCGTTTTCACGCAGGGCCAGTGGGTTTACTTCGAACAGGGCGAAGTCGTTGGCCACGAAAGCATCGTAAGCGCCCAGCATCAGTTTGGTGAACGCGCCGATTTGCGCGCCTTCCAGGCCCAGCGCAAAAGCGGTTTCACGCGCTTGGTATGGCTGCATGCCAACCAGCGGATCTACTTCAACCTTGATGATTTTTTCTGGGGTTTCTTCAGCCACTTTCTCGATCTCAACACCACCTTCGGTTGAGGCCATGAATACGATGCGCTGAGTACCACGATCGACTACCGCGCCCAGATACAGCTCGCGTTGTACTGGGTACATGTCTTCACACACCAGTACGCTGTTGACCGGCTGGCCGTTGGCATCAGTCTGGTAAGTGACCAAGTTGGTGCCGATCAGGCGGGTAGCTTCAGCCGCTGCTTCTTCACGGCTTTTTACTACTTTTACGCCACCGGCTTTACCACGGCCACCCGCGTGCACTTGCGCTTTCACCACGGCGAATTTACCGCCCAGCGTATCGTAGGCAGCCGCGGCTTCTTCAGCAGTGTGCGCCAGAATCCCTTTCTGGACTGGCAGACCATATTTCGCCAGCAGTTCCTTGGCTTGATACTCGTGCAGATTCATCTCAATTTATCCTTTGTGAGGAGTGTGTTTGGGGCAGCTCACGCTGCCGTTTCGTACTACGTAGGCCAGACAGTGTCCGCCTGGCCCATTACAATCGGGTTAACTCAGGGTTAAACCCTTTGGATTCGCTTGGCTTAAGAGTGCAGACCGCGCTTGTCGCAACCGAGCGCCGCTTCGTGCATGGCTTCGGCCAGTGACGGATGCGCGTGCACGATGCGAGCAATGTCTTCGGCCGAGGCGTTAAATTCCATTGCCACCACGGCTTCAGTAATCAGCTCAGACGCAAATGGGCCGATGATATGCACGCCCAGAATGCGGTCGGTTTTGGCGCACGCCAGCATTTTTACAAAACCGGCGGTCTCACCCAAGCCCAGCGCACGGCCGTTCGGGCTGAATGGGAATTGGCCTTTTTTGTATTCAACGCCTTCGGCTTTCAGCGCTTGCTCGGTTTTACCCACCCAGGCCATTTCTGGGCTGGTGTAGATCACCCAAGGCACGGTATTGAAATCGATATGTGGGTGCTGACCCGCAATACGCTCCGCCACGGCCACGCCCTCTTCCGAGGCTTTGTGCGCCAGCATCGGGCCACGGACAACGTCACCAATCGCCCACAGATTAGGCAGGCTGGTGCGGCATTCGCCATCTACCACCACGAAACCACGCTCATCCAGCGGCAGGCCAACGCTGTCTGCGGCCAGATTCCAGGTGTTCGGTACGCGGCCGATTGAGACGATCAGCTTGTCGAAGGTTTCGGTAAACGCATTGCCATCGGCGTCGCTGTATTCCACGGTGACGTCGTTTGCGCCCTTGGTCACATTGCCGATTTTCAGGCTGGTTTTGATCACCAGACCGAGGTCTTTGGTGAAGATTTTGTGTGCTTCTTTGGCGATGGCTTCGTCAGCGGCCAACAAGAAACCAGGCGCGCCTTCCAGAATGGTGACTTCCGAGCCCAGGCGTTTCCACACCGAGCCCATTTCCAGACCAATCACACCCGCGCCAATGACGCCCAGACGTTTTGGTACGGCTGGAATCGACAGCGCGCCTTCGTTATCCAGCACCAGTACGTTATCGACTGGGGCTTGTGGCAGCTGGCGTGGAGTTGAACCGGTAGCCAGAATCACGTGCGTGGCTTCTACCACTTGCACTTGCTCGCCATCAGCCACTTCCAGTTGCCATTTGTCGCCATTGCGGCCCACGATCTTGCCGTGGCCATGCAGGCTGGTCACTTTGTTCTTTTTGAACAAATAACCAATCCCTTGGGTCAGCTTGCTCACAATGCCGTTTTTACGCTCGAGCATGGTGCCCACATCAAATTTCATGCCTTCCACGGTAATGCCGTGGGCGGCGAATTTGTGCTCAACACGCTCAACATTTTCTGAAGATTCGAGCAGGGCTTTCGATGGAATACAACCCACGTTCAGGCAAGTGCCGCCGAGTGACGCTTTGCCTTCCTTGTTTTTGAATTCGTCGATACACGCGGTAGTAAAACCCAGCTGTGCCGCACGAATCGCCGCCACATAGCCGCCAGGGCCTGCGCCGATTACGATGACGTCAAATGATTGTGACATGTTTTTTCCTGTGTGCCCGGCTGGACAACCAGCCGGGGTATCTCATTACAAGCAAACAGGTATATAGCCTACAGAGCTATACCCCTAGCAATAGGCTTACAGATCCAGCAACAGGCGCGCTGGATCTTCGATCGCATCTTTGATCGCCACCAGGCTCAGTACGGCTTCGCGACCGTCGATGATCCGGTGATCGTAAGATTGCGCCAGATACATGATTGGACGAGCCACAACTTGACCGTTTTCTACCACCGCGCGCTCTTTGGTCGCGTGCATGCCCAGAATGGCCGATTGCGGTGGGTTGATGATCGGCGTAGACATCATCGAGCCAAAAGTACCGCCATTCGAGATGGTGTAAGTACCGCCAGTCAGCTCTTCGACGCCCAGCTTGCCTTCTTGGGCGCGTTTGCCAAAGTCAGCAATGGTTTTCTCGATGTCAGCCAAAGACAATTGATCAGCGTTACGGATGATCGGTACCACCAAACCACGAGGGCTACCTACCGCTACACCGATATCGAAGTAACCGTGGTAAACGATGTCGTTGCCATCGACTGAGGCATTCACGATCGGGTATTTTTTCAGCGCAGCAACGGCGGCTTTCACAAAGAAGCCCATAAAGCCCAGTTTCACACCGTGCTCTTTTTCGAACTTGTCTTTGTATTTATTACGCAGATCCATCAGCGGCTTCATGTTGACTTCGTTGAAGGTCGTCAGGATGGCATTGGTTTGTTGTGATTGCAGCAGACGCTCGGCCACGCGTGCACGCAGACGGCTCATTGGCACGCGCTGCTCTGGGCGCTCGCCAGCTGGTACGGCCACGGCAGGCGCAGCGGGCTTAGCCAGGTGGTTTTGTACGTCTTCTTTCAGTACGCGACCACCGCGGCCAGTACCGGCCACGTCGTTGACGTTCACGCCCGCATCAGCGGCGAGTTTTTTCGCAGCAGGCATAGCGCTGCTGCCGGCTACTGCGGCAGCAGGCGCTGCAGCAGCCGCGGCAACAGGGGCTGCGGCCGGTGCGGCAGCTGCTGGCGCCGCTGCGGCGACAGCGGCGGTATCAATCTTGGCAATCACTTGCAGGCTGCCAACAGTAGCGCCATCTTGCGCCACGATTTCGGTCAGTACGCCTGCTTGCGGTGCAGGGATTTCGAGCACGACTTTGTCGGTTTCGATGTCGATCAGGTTTTCATCGCGGGCAACCGCTTCACCGACTTTCTTTTTCCAAGAAATCAGGGTGGCTTCGGATACGGATTCTGGCAGCTGAGGTACAACGACTTCGATTACGCTCATTGGATTTACTCCGGTCAATTTTTTAATACTGCTGGTTTGCCCCCCGCTGGAGCGGCAAACGCCAAAAACGCGGCCACCCTTGCGGGTGCCGCGTGCTGGATTACAAGGTCATGGCCTCTTCGACGAAGGCTTTGAGCTGGGCATTGTGCTTACTCATATAGCCAACCGCCGGTGAAGCTGAAGAAGGTCGGCCGGCGAAGCTCAGCGCTTGCTTAGGTGCCAGCACCGCTTCGAGGCGGTGGCGAATCTGGTACCAGGCGCCCTGATTTTTCGGCTCTTCCTGTACCCACATGATTTCCTTGGCATTCGAGTATTTGGCCAATTCGGCTTGCAACTCTTCGGCTGGGAATGGGTACAGCTGCTCGATCCGCACAATCGCGATGTCTTTGATATCGCGCTCGGTGCGGCCGGCCAGCAGGTCGTAATACACCTGACCAGAGCAGCAAATCACGCGTTTCACTTTCTTCGCATCGATGTCTTGCGCCTCGCCAATCACGGGGCGGAATTCGCCGCTGGTGAAGTGCTCGATCGGACTAGAAGCGTTTTTCGCTTTCAGCAGACGCTTACTCATGATGATGATCAGCGGCTTGCGATATGGGCGCAGCATTTGGCGGCGCAGGGCATGGAACATCTGCGCTGATTCAGACAGCATCACCACTTGCACATTGTGCTCGGCACACAGCTGCAGATAACGCTCGACGCGCGCAGACGAGTGCTCTGGGCCTTGGCCATCGTAGCCGTGTGGCAACATCATGGTCAGGCCACACAGACGGCCCCATTTGGTTTCACCCGAGGTAATGAACTGATCAATCACCACCTGTGCGCCGTTGGCGAAATCACCAAACTGCGCTTCCCAGATGGTCAGCTCATCGGGCGCTGAACACGCGTAGCCGTATTCAAAAGCCAATACCGCTTCTTCATTCAGGATCGAATCGATCGCCAGGAAGTGGCCTTGGTTATCCGACAGGTGTTGCAATGGCACGAAAGTACCTTGATCCCACTTCTCGCGGTTTTGATCGTGCAACACGGCGTGACGGTGGTTAAACGTACCGCGGCCTGAGTCTTCACCAGAAATACGTACACCGATGCCTTCGGTCAGCAGGGTGGAATACGCCAGATGCTCGGCCATACCCCAATCCACCGGCAGCTCGCCTTTGGCCATCTGCACGCGCTCTTTGATGATTTTCTCAACGTTGGCACGCAGCTTAAAGCCATTTGGAATGCTGGTAAATTTCTCGGTCAGGCGCACCAGATCCGCTTGTGGTACCGAAGTATTCACCGGATGACGCCAGTGCGTACCCAGGTATTTAGTCCAGTCTTGCGCGTATGAGCGTTTGTAGTCGGTGAGCGTGGTTTGCTCAACGTGCTCGCCACGGTCCAGCGCATCGCGATAGGCCTGAATCATGCCTTCGGCTTCAGCTTGCGTCACCACACCTTGGGCGATCAGCTGATCGGCGTACACTTTGCGCGGGCCTGGGTGGGCCGCCACTTTTTTGTACATCATCGGCTGGGTGACAAACGGATCATCCGCTTCGTTGTGGCCGTGTTTGCGGTAGCAAACCAGGTCGATAACCACGTCTTTGTGGAATTTCTGGCGATATTGCAGCGCCGCTTCCATACACAGACATACTGATTCAGGATCATCACCGTTCACGTGCAGAATCGGTGCTTCTACCATCTTGGCGATGTCGGTGCTGTACAAACTAGAGCGGTTATCGCGGATATCCGAGGTAGTGAAGCCCACTTGGTTATTGATCACCAGATGCACCGTACCGCCGGTACCGTAACCACGGGTTTGCGACAGATTGAACGTGCCTTGGTTAGTACCCAGACCGATAAAGGCTGAATCACCGTGGATCAACAGTGGCAATACTTGATCGCCGGTCAGGTCTTTACGGCGATGCTGACGCGCGCGCACCGAGCCTTCAACTACCGGATTCACGATTTCCAGATGCGATGGGTTGAAAGCCAAAGTCAGGTGCAGTGGGCCACCTGGGGTAGGAATATCCGAGCTGAAACCCATATGGTATTTCACGTCGCCGGAAGCCAGCTGAGTGTTGTAGCGGCCTTCAAACTCGCCGAACAGATCGCGTGGCTGTTTGCCCAGGATATTCACCAGCATGTTCAGACGGCCACGGTGAGCCATCCCGATCACGATTTCCTGCACGCCGGCGGCGCCAGCAGCTTGAGCAAGGTAATCAACCGCAGGAATCATGCTATCGCCGCCTTCCAGCGAGAAGCGTTTTTGACCTACGTATTTTTTGTGCAGATACTGTTCCAGCGTTTCAGCCGCAGTCACTTGCTTCAGAATGCGCTTTTTCTGCTCAACATTAAAACTTGGCTGCGAGCGACGCGATTCGAAAAACTCTTGTACCCATTTGCGCTCATCACCGTTGGTGATGTGCATGTATTCCAGACCCACGGTACCGCAGTAGGTTTGCTGCAGAAAGCCCAGCACTTCCGTCGGCGTAGCGCGCTCAAGACCATTGATATTGGTACCCAGCTTGATCGCCATATCGCTGTCTGTCAGGCCATGGGTTTTCGGGTCGAGCTCGGGGACTGCGACTTTATCCATCCGCTGCAGCGGATCGAGTTTCGCCTGACGGCTACCCATAATGCGGTAGGCTGAAATCAAGCGCAGCAGGTTCACTTGGCGCTCGGTTGCGGCTTCATCAGCCACACCGACCGCGCGCAGTGGTTGACGGGCCAGCTGGCGGAACGATTCTTCGATCGGGGCCCGCACGACGTCGCGCGCCACCGCGCCCGGAGTTTGTTGCAGCTGGTCAAAATAGCCGCGCCATTGCGCATCGACCGACGATGGGTCGATCAGATATTGTTCGTACAGTTCTTCGACGAACGGCGCATTCCCACCAAACAGCTGGGAGTTGGTTGAAAGTTCTTTCATCATTGCCGTGTATTTCCGTTGTGTGCTGCTGGCGCAGGTTGTCTTCCCTGCTTCGCCATTAGCCGGTCATTGCCGCGGCGCCGCCATCCTGTCGGCGCCGCAACGCGCAATTAGCCGCGTTTATCCAAAGGTACGTAGTCGCGTTTCTCAGCACCGGTGTATTGCTGGCGCGGACGACCAATCTTCATGCCTGGATCGGAAATCATTTCGTTCCAGTGGCTGATCCAGCCCACGGTACGTGCCAGCGCGAAGATCACGGTGAACATCGGTACTGGGATGCCCAAGGCAGATTGCACGATCCCTGAGTAGAAGTCGACGTTTGGATACAGCTTACGCTCGATGAAGTACGGATCTTCCAGCGCGATTTTTTCCAGCTCCATCGCCAGTTTGAACTTCGGATCGTCTTGCAGACCGAGTTCGTTCAATACTTCGTGACAGATGCGGCGCATTACATTGGCGCGTGGGTCCATGTTTTTGTAAACCCGGTGACCAAAGCCCATCAGTTTGTGGGTTTTCGCTTTCACGCCTTCCATAAAGGCCGGTACGTTTTCAACCGCGCCGATTTCGTCCAGCATCAGCAGTACAGCTTCATGGGCGCCACCGTGCGATGGACCCCACAGACAAGCGATACCGGCAGCGATACACGCAAATGGGTTGGCGCCAGAAGAGCCAGCCAGACGCACGGTTGAGGTCGAAGCATTTTGCTCGTGGTCAGCGTGCAGCGTGAAGATCACATCCAGTGCGCGCACCAGAACTGGGTTTGGTTCGTATTTTTCGCACGGAGTGGAGAACATCATGTGCATGAAGTTCGCGGTGTAGCTCAGATCGTTACGTGGGTAAACGAATGGCAGACCTTGATTGTAGCGATAGCACATTGCCGCAATCGTTGGGATCTTAGAGATCAGACGGAACATCGCCACTTTGCGGTGTTCTGGGTTGCTGATATCCAGGCTGTCTTGATAGAACGCTGACAGCGCACCCACCACACCCACCATCATGGCCATTGGGTGCGAATCACGACGGAAGCCTTTGAAGAAGGCCGTCAGTTGCTCGTGCACCATGGTGTGGCTCATCACGGTTTTTTCAAACTCGGCTTTTTGCGCTTGGTTTGGCAGCTCACCGTTGATCAGCAGGTAACATACTTCCAGGTAATCAGCTTCTTCAGCCAATTGTTCGATTGGATAACCGCGATAGTACAACTGACCTTTGTCGCCATCGATGAAAGTGATTTTCGATTCGCAGCTGGCGGTCGCCAGGAAACCGGGGTCAAACGTGAACATACCGGTTTTGGAGAAGCTGCGGATGTCGACCACATCCGGGCCCAGCGTTGAATTGAGAACCGGGAACTCCAGTGTGTCCTGGCCATCGTTGTAAGTCAGTGTGACTTTCTTATCCATCGTGTTGCTCCTGTAAAACGGCTCGGCGATGCCGAGGTCCATTATTGTTGTGCCGCACTAATGCGCGCGATCATCGTGGCAAGCTCCGGGTCCGGGCAGACCGACTTACCATTCACATACTCTAGAAAATCCCAGTCTGGCAGCATCAGAACTTGTTCGTAAACGGCCAGCTCGGCGGTGGTCAAGGTTGGCAGAACCTGTTCAACAAATCGTTCGAGCTGGAGATCCAGCTCGAGCAAACCGCGGCGGGAGCGCCACAGAATGCGCTTGAGTTCTACTTCATCCATTTCTCACCCCAGGCGGGTATATCCCTGCAAGCTCAACTGACCTTGGCCCGCAGGGCTATACCCCTTACATCAACTAATGCGTTTGACCATCAGGTCTTTGATCTTGCCGATCGCTTTGGTTGGATTGAGCTCTTTCGGGCACACATCCACACAGTTCATGATGCTGTGGCAACGGAACAGGCGATACGGGTCTTCCAGATCATCCAGACGCTCGCTGGTTGCTTCATCGCGGGTATCGGCAATAAAGCGATACGCCGCCAGCAGACCGGCTGGGCCGACGAATTTATCCGGGTTCCACCAGAATGACGGGCAAGACGTCGAACAGCAAGCGCACAGAATACACTCATACAAGCCATCGAGCTCTTTACGATCTTCCTGGCTTTGCAGGCGTTCACGATCTGGCGCCGGGCTGTTGTTGATCACATACGGCTTGATCGAGTGGTATTGCTTGAAGAACTGCGTCATGTCGACGATCAGATCGCGCACCACCGGCAGGCCTGGCAATGGACGCACTTCAATCGGCTGTTTCAGGCTGGCCAGATCGGTAATACAGGCCAGGCCATTTTTGCCGTTGATGTTCATCGCATCCGAGCCACACACGCCCTCACGGCATGAACGGCGGAATGACAGTGATTCGTCCACCACTTTGAGTTTCACCAATGCATCGAGCAGTTTGCGCTCGGTACTTGGATCAACTTCGACACTGATGTCTTGCATGTACGGCTTAGCGTCTTTATCCGGATCGTAGCGGTAAATGCGGAATTTAACGGTTTGGGTAGTCATCTTCAGCAACCTCTTAGTACGAACGGGTCTTCAGCGCGATCGTCTCGACGCTCAGCGGTTTCAGATTTACGGGCTTGTAGGTCAGACGATTGCCTTCGCGATGCCACAGGGTGTGTTTCAACCAGTTCTGGTCATCACGGCCGTTCGGGTTTTCTGCGGTATCTGCCGCATCATCACGCACGTGGGCGCCACGTGATTCTTTGCGCGCCTCGGCAGAGATCATGGTGGCTTTGGCCACTTCGATCAGGTTTTCGAGTTCCAGTGCTTCCAGGCGGGCCGTGTTGAAGGTTTTCGATTTGTCGGCGATCACGGTGTTTTTCACCATCGCTTCCACTTCGAGGATTTTCTTCACACCTTCTTGCAGCATGTCATTGAAGCGGAACACGCCACAGTGCGCTTGCATCGTGCGCTGCATCGCAGTGCGGGCTTCATTGACATTGGCACCCTGAGTCTGGTTATCCAGACGAGCTACGCGCGCTACCGAGCGCTCAACGTCGTTCATCACCAGCTCAGGCAGATCTTTTGGCTGACCTTTGATGAAGTCGATCATGCTGTTGCCGGATGATTTACCAAACACCAGCAAGTCGAGCAGCGAGTTGGTACCCAAGCGATTCGCGCCGTGAACTGATGCACATGCACATTCGCCGGCGGCGTAGAAGCCTTTTACCACCTGATCTTCCACCACGACTTCGCCGCGGTAGTTGGTCGGAATACCGCCCATCTGGTAGTGACAGGTTGGCACCACTGGAATTGGCGCTTTGATTGGATCAACACCGGCAAACTTGATCGAAATCTCGCGGATGCCTGGCAGTTTTGACATGATCACTTCTGGATCGAGGTGAGTAATGTCGAGCAGAACGTGATCTTTGTTCGGACCACAGCCACGGCCTTCGTTGATCTCGGTTACCATCGCACGCGAAACCACGTCGCGTGAAGCCAGGTCTTTGGCGTTTGGCGCATAGCGCTCCATAAAGCGCTCGCCATTAGCATTGCGCAAGATACCGCCTTCACCGCGAACGCCTTCGGTAATCAACACGCCAGCACCGGCTACGCCGGTGGGGTGGAATTGCCAGAACTCCATGTCTTCCAGCGGAATACCGGCCCGCGCTGCCATACCCAAGCCATCACCGGTATTGATAAAGGCATTGGTCGATGAAGCAAAGATCCGGCCCGCACCGCCAGTCGCAAACAGCGTGGCTTTGGCTTGGAAAATCACGATTTCCGAGGTTTCCATTTCCATGGCCACCACGCCTTGCACATTGCCTTCGCTATCGCGAATCAGGTCCAGCGCCATCCACTCCACAAAGAATTGGGTATTGGCGCGTACATTGCGTTGGTACAAAGCGTGCAACATGGCGTGACCAGTCCGGTCTGCGGCCGCACAGGCGCGACGCACCGGCTTTTCACCGAAGTTGCTCATATGGCCACCAAACGGACGCTGGTAAATTGTACCGTCCGAGTTGCGATCGAATGGCATCCCGAAATGCTCAAGCTCGATCACCACATTTGGCGCTTCGCGGCACATAAATTCGATCGCGTCTTGGTCACCCAGCCAGTCCGACCCTTTGACGGTGTCGTACATATGCCAGTGCCAGTGATCTGGCTCAGAATTACCCAGCGATGCCGAAACACCACCCTGCGCAGCAACAGTGTGCGAACGGGTTGGGAATACTTTCGACAGTACGGCGGTTTTCATACCCGCCTCAGAGAGCTGCAATGCGGCGCGCAGACCAGCACCGCCCGCGCCAACAATAATGGCGTCAAACTTGCGAACAGGAATGCTGCTCATCTTCATACACCCCACACTACTTTAACCATGTAAACGAGACTACCGGCCAGCCACAGCAACGTCAGTACGTGCATGGTCAGGCGCAAGCCCACCGGCTTGATGTAATCCATCCAGATATCGCGCACACCAACCCAGGCATGCCACAGCAAGGCAAACAGGGTAACGGTGGTCACCACTTTCACCCAGGTACAGGCGAACAGGGCTTGCCAGGCTTCGAACGACGCGCCATTAGCCAACAAAATAAAAGCCAGCACACCGATGGTGTAAGCCAGCATAATCACGGCGGTAACACGTTGCACCAGCCAATCGCGCAAACCGTAGTGCGCGCCAACTACATGACGATTTACCATGTCAGCACCCCAATAATCACGGTCAGTGTCAGGCTCACCACCAGAACCAGCTTCGCGCTCAGGCGAGCGGTTGGCAGATCGGTGCCTTTGTGAATATCCAGCAGCAGAAAACGGAAACCCGCACAGGCGTGGTGCAGATAAGCCCAGAGCACCGCCAAGAGGAACAACTTAACCAGCGGATGGGCAATACAGGCCTTGAATGCCTCAAAGCGCTCAGCTGATGACAGTGAACCTTCCAGTGCATAGAGCATGAAAGGGATGGCTGCGAACATCAGCGCGCCGCTGACGCGGTGCAGAATGGACACAATCCCCGGCAATGGCAAACGGATCTGCCACAGCGCGAGGTGCTTGGGGCGTGCTTTTTGCATACGCTCTATTCCTCTGTATTGACCAAACAAAAAGAAACTACTGCACTACTGATTTCCTGACGCACATCAATGCCCCAGCAAAAACAATCCTTCACACTACATACTGCACAGTCTGCGCCTACTCATCCTCGGCAGGCGAAAAAGCCAGCTCTTCGGTCTTAAGCCAAGCCACACTCCAGACTTGCGGCTTACCGGCATAATCTGTGGCCAGCCGCACCAGCTGCAGCAGCGGCTCATTCACATCCACTTGCAACAAGCGCGCTTCGGCTGAGCCCGCACTCACCGCCCGGTAGCGGGTTTGCCCATCCAAGAGCCGCACACCAAAATCCCGCCAGCACAACTCGCGCAAATTGCCTTTCAGCTCGCGAATCCGGCGCATTTCTAACTGCGGAAAATTCGCCTCTGGCAGCAGCAATTCTTCCAAACCAATCACTTGCCCGGCCACACGCAACAAACGCCGCACTTGCCACAGCGCCGCCCCGCGGCGCAGGCCTAGAATCTCGGCCAATTGCTCGCCGGCATGAATGCGCACACAACCCAGCAATTCAATCTTTGGTGATTCACCACGCGGATCGCTCAGCAAGGCAAAGCGGCCACGCATTAAAAAATCGCTCATTCCAGCGACGAAAGTCCCAACACCTTGGCGGCGGTACAATACGCCCTCAGCCACCAACTGATCGAGCGCCTTGCGCACGGTGCCTTGGCTTACCCCGAAACGCTGCCCCAGCTCCACTTCGCTGGGCAGACTTTCGTCTTCCTGCCATTCGCCAGCCTCGACCGCGCTCATTACTTCGCGGATGACTTGCTTATACAAAGGCTGTGCTGCCAACTTTTTCATCGCACTCACTTTTTATCATGTTGTCAGCACGGAGTCTACTACAGTCTTATATAAGACAAAAGATACAATACATTTTCGCCAGTAAAACCGCCGAACTTTTCCCAAAAAAGCAACAGCGTGCTACACTTTGGCTTGCTATACATCAAAGCTATTCAGCTTGAGTTGTGTAACTGAACACGCACAAAAAACATGTCTTGTTGTTGTTGGCGAGTACCTCGCCACTACTCGGAGTCGCACTAAATGTCTCAATTGAAAAAACCTGTACGCGTAGCCGTCACTGGTGCTGCTGGTCAGATTGGTTACAGCCTGTTGTTCCGCATTGCCTCAGGCGCAATGTTGGGTCCGGATCAGCCAGTGATCCTGCAACTGCTGGACATCACCCCTTCATTGCCAGCCCTGAACGGCGTAGTGATGGAACTGGATGACTGCGCATTCCCATTGCTGCAAGGCATCATCCAGAGCGACGATCCAGAAGTGGCGTTCAAAGATGCGGACATCGCCCTCTTGGTAGGCGCACGTCCACGCGGCCCAGGCATGGAGCGTAAAGACCTGCTCGAAGCCAACGGCGCGATCTTCACGACCCAAGGGAAAGCACTGAATAAAGTGGCTAGCCGTGACGTTAAAGTATTGGTAGTTGGCAACCCAGCCAACACCAACGCCTACATCGCGATGAAAAATGCACCGGATCTGAATCCAGCCAACTTCACCGCCATGATGCGTCTGGACCACAACCGCGCACTGACGCAAATCGCACAGAAAACCGGCTCTGCCGTGACTGATGTGAAGAAAATGATCATCTGGGGTAACCACTCAGCAACGCAGTACCCAGATCTGTTCCACGCGGAAGTGAAAGGCCAGAACGCAGCCAACCTGATCAACGATCAGAAATGGTTGGAATCTGAGTTCATCCCAACCGTACAACAACGTGGCGCAGCGATCATCAAGGCACGCGGTTTGTCATCGGCGGCTTCAGCTGCGAATGCGGCCATCGACCACATCCGCAACTGGGTGCTGGGCACACCAGAAGGCGATTGGGTCACCATGGGCGTACCGGCCAACGGCGAATACGGCTACGAAGACCTGATCTACGGCTACCCAGTGACTTGTAAAGATGGCCAATACACCATCATCCAAGGTCTGGAAATCAGCGAATTCAGCCGCGCGCGCATGGATGCGACCGCGAAAGAATTGTCTGAAGAGCGCGATGCAGTGAAACACCTGCTCGGCTAAGCGGCCATAGTCCGTGCAAAAAGCCCATCTCAGGATGGGCTTTTTTTACGTCAATTCAACTAAATACCCTGACGGGTATTGACCTGAAATCAATTATCAACAATACCTACAAAGCCATACCCAATAAAAAAGCCACCAAGCGGTGGCTTTTTCTGGCAAGCAGTCTGAGTTTATTCGCCCAGATACGCCTGCTGCACTTTTTCATTCGCCAGCAAAGCAGCAGCATCATCGCTGTAGGTAATACGGCCTGATTCCATCACATAACCGCGGTTGGCGGTTTGCAAAGCGAGCTTGGCATTTTGCTCCACCAGCAGCATGGTCACCCCTTCGGCGGCGATCATTTTGATGATCTCGAAAATCTTCTGCACGATAATCGGCGCCAAACCCATCGATGGCTCATCCAGCAGCAGCAATTTAGGCCGGCTCAGCATCGCCCGGCCAATTGCCACCATCTGCTGCTCGCCACCGGACAAAGTACCGGCTAGCTGCTTTTGCCGCTCTTTCAAGCGCGGGAATAGATAGTAAACCCGCTCCAGATCATGGGCGATTTCGGCTTTATCATTGCGGCTGTAGGCCCCCATTTGCAGATTTTCTTCTACCGTCAGGCGGCTAAAAATCCCCCGCCCTTCCGGCACCATCACCAGACCATTGCTCACATATTCGTGCGGCGCCAGCTTGCTGGTAGATTGACCATCAAACAGGATATCGCCGCCAGCAGGCTTCACCATGCCCATCAGGGTTTTCAGCGTGGTGGTTTTACCCGCGCCATTGGCCCCGATCAGCGCCACCAATTCGCCCTGCTTCACTTCCAGATTAATGCCTTTCACGGCATGAATACCGCCATAGGCTACTTTCAGATCATTGACTTGCAGTAAGGTACTCATTCGGGCGCCACTCCCAGGTAGGCTTCGATCACACGCGGATTGCTTTTCACTTCTTCAGGTACGCCTTCGGCAATTTTCTTGCCGTAATCGAGCACCGCAATCCGGTCACACAAGCCCATCATCAGTTTCACATCATGTTCGATCAGCAAGATGGTCACGCCGTCGGCGCGGATTTTTTCCATCAGCTTTTTCAGATCGTCGGTTTCTTTCGGGTTCATCCCGGCTGCCGGCTCATCCAGCGCCAGCAAGGTGGGATTGGTCGCCAGCGCGCGGGCGATTTCCAAGCGGCGCTGATCACCATACGACAGATTCCGCGCCAGCTCTTGCGCACGATCAGCAATGCCCACATAGGCCAGCAGGGCTTCGGCCTTGGCCGTGATAGCGGCTTCTTCCGCCTTGGCTTTCGGGGTGCGCAAAATCGCCCCAAACACGCCCGTCACCGAGCGCACGTGCTGGCCAACCATCACGTTTTCCAGCGCGCTCATATTGGCGAACAGGCGGATATTCTGGAAGGTACGGGCAATGCCCGCCTCCACTACCACATTAGGTTTTTTGCGAAATAGATCTTTGCCATTGAAGGTAAATTCACCTTCATCCGGCTGATACAGACCCGTTAGCACATTAAACAGCGTGGTTTTGCCGGCGCCATTCGGGCCAATCAGGCCGTAAATTTCGCCCTGCTTGATCGTCAGACCTACATCGCTCAACGCATGCAGACCACCAAAGCGTTTATTGATGCCGCTAATTTTCAGTAATACATCAGTCATGGTTGCGCTCCGCGTCTTGCAGGCTGTCTTTTTCTTGCAAAGCAATCTCTTTGGTTTTCGGGTGCAGCTCGGCACGGCGGCGCTTCGATGGCCATAAGCCTTCTGGGCGTACCAGCATGATGATGATCATGGCCAGACCAAATACCAGCATCCGCAGATTTTCTGGATCAACCACGCGCTTACCCGCGATCGCCATTTGCAGCGGGTTGATGATGTCGCGCAACAGCTCCGGCGTAATCGACACAATAATCGCGCCCAAAATCACCCCCGGGATATTGCCCATACCGCCCAGCACCACCATACACAGCACCATCACGGATTCCATCAGCACAAAGGATTCAGGCGACACAAAGCCCTGAAAGCTGGCAAACAGCGCACCAGATACCCCACCAAAGCTCGCCCCCATGGCAAAGGCCAGCAGTTTCACATTGCGCGTGTTAATCCCCATCGCATTGGCGGCAATTTCGTCTTCGCGAATCGCCACCCAGGCGCGACCAATCCGCGAATTTTGCAGTCGCATCGACACAAAAATAATCAGCGCGCAAAAAGCCAGGATCAGATAGTAGTAGAGATGGATTTTCTCGAACGTCAGCCCCAGAAACTCAATCGGGCGGCCAAAATCATAGCCGGCGATCTGCACCGCATCGATATGGTTAATCCCCTGCGGGCCATTGGTGATGTTCACCGGGCGATCCAGATTATTCATAAAGATCCGGATAATTTCGCCAAAGCCCAGCGTCACAATCGCCAGATAGTCACCACGCAGTTTCAGCGTCGGCGAACCCAGCAAGACCCCAAACACCCCGGCCACAATCGCCGCCAGCACCATCATCACCAAAAATGGCGGATGGCTAAGCCAAGCGGGCAAAACTTCGGCCAGATGCGGCGAATTGAGCAAGGCATACAGATAAGCGCCCACCGCGTAAAACGCGATATAGCCCAGATCAAGCAAGCCGGCGTACCCAACCACGATATTCAGGCCCAAGGCCAGCAGGATATAGAGCAAGGCAAAGTCGACCGCGCGCAGCCAGGAATTGCCATTTTCAAAGAAACCGCCCAAGACCCAAGGCAGCACCATCACAAAGGTGGCGAAGATCGCCAGCAACAGCGGATTTTTTTTCATGGTTTCGTGCATGACAGTCTCCTTAGGCGCGCTCAGCCACACGCTCGCCCATCAAACCAGATGGACGGAACACCAGCACAATAATCAGCACCACAAAGGCAAAGATGTCTTTGTAATGACTCCCCAATACCCCGCCAGTCAGGTCACCGAGATAACCCGAGCCCAAGCTTTCGATGATGCCCAGCAAGATCCCGCCCAAAACGGCGCCGCCGATATTGCCAATGCCGCCCAAAACCGCGGCAGTAAAGGCTTTCAGACCGATCATAAAGCCCATATAGGCATGTGCCTGATCGTAGTTGGCCGCTACCATCACGCCCGCAACGGCGCCCAGCGCCGAGCCGATGATAAAGGTCATGGAAATGATGTGATTGACATTCACGCCCATCAGTTTGGCGACTTCTGGGTTTTGCGAGGTGGCACGCATGGCGCGGCCCAGCTTGGTTTTTTCAATAAGGTAGAACAGCCCGCCCATCAAGAGCAGCGCCAGTACGATGATGGCGATTTGCAGATCGGTAATCGCCGCGCCACCAATAATATGTACTTCGGTCGGCAAGATGGATGGGAAAGGTCGGTAGTTACGGCCCCAGATCAGCATCGCCACTTGCTGCAGCACGATCGATACCCCAATCGCGGTAATCAGCGGCGCCAAGCGCGGCGCTTTGCGCAGCGGCTGATAGGCCACTTTCTCGATGGCAAAGCCTAAGAACATCGACACTGGTATCGCCATTAACAGGCCCACCAGCAGCAACACCGGGCCAGGCATTTGCACGCCCATACCCAAGAGCAGATTGATACAGGTAATAGTCACCATCGCGCCGATCATCACAATTTCGCCGTGGGCGAAATTGATCAGCTGCATGATGCCGTACACCATCGTGTAGCCCAGCGCGATCAGCGCATAAATGCTGCCGACCACCAGGCCATTGATAAGTTGTTGCAAAAAGATGTCCACGCTCGCCACCCTTATTCAGGTTTCTAGGTACGATTCGGTGCCTGTGGCCCGACCGTTTTATACCCAATCCAAACAGATTGGGGTAAATATTACCGTTACAGTTCGGTATCGCGACAAAATACCTGTTTGCTGTTGCGTGGAATACTGCGTTTTTCCCTGATTAGGATTAGCCCTAATGGTAAAAAACATTAGCCACGCTCATCTCACGCCTCATCTTGCATCACCAGGCGCTCGCCGCCCTGCACGCAGGCTAGCTGTTCGAAGATAAACGCAGCCACCTGACGAGGCGCCCGTAGCTCGCCCGCGGCATAGCGGGCCTGAAAACGTGGCAACTCGGCAAACTGGGCGGAATCGGCCGCGCGGATGCTGGCCTGCATCGCGGTATCCATCACGCCGGGGTCGATGCTCACTACCCGAATCGGCTGCAGCTGACTCGCCTGCTCCAGCACCAGCACGCGCAAATAATGCTCTAACCCTGCCTTGCTAGCGCAATACAGGCTCCAGCCGGCAATCGGCCGCAACGCTGCACCCGATGAAATCTGTGCCACCACTTTACGCGCCGGATGGGTAGCAAATAGCCGCACAAAATGCTCGATCAGGCGAATGGCATTCACCAGATTGCAAGTTAACGCTGCCAGCAGCTCACCCTCCGCCATCTGCCCCACGCCGGCAATCGGCAAAATGCTGGCAGCACTATTGATCAGGATGATTTCCTGCCACGGTTGCGTAGCCAGCTGGTTAAGTTCATGGGTATAGCTCGCCAAGTCTTGCTGTGAAATATCCAGATCAACATGCCCCACCCCAGTACCTGAGCGAGAAAACTCAATCACCTGCCAGCCCGCCGCCGTATAGGCCTGCACTAGCGCCAAGCCCAGCCCTTGCGAGCCACCCACAATCAAAACCAGCCGCATCCTGCTTTACCTCGCGTGTTTAATTAGCTTTATTACCAAAATCACGGCATAAAAAAACCCGCCCAAGGGCGGGTCAGGCTGCTGACAAAGTGGAAGAACAATCTGCTTCAAGTCTCGGCCAAGCCGAGCCTAGAAATAAGGGCTTGAATCTGCAGCCTTGATGTTCTATTCCCACCCCTCCCGTCCCCTCATTGAGCGGAGGCTCGCTACGCGAGTGGGGTTTGTCAGCTGCCTACCCCGCCCAAGGGCGGGATTGAACAGCGACTAGCGCTTAGCCAACCAGCTTGGCAATGGCAGCTTCAAAGCGGCTGAGTGCTGTGGCGATTTCTTCGTCGCTAATCACCAGCGAAGGCGCAAACCGCACCACATTCGGGCCAGCCATCAACACCATCAGGCCTTCTTTCACGGCGGCGTTCAAGACCTCTTTGGCGCGGTCTTTGTAGCCATCGGCCAACACGCACCCCAGCAAGAGCCCCATGCCGCGTACTTCCTTAAACAGCGGATATTTGGCGTTGATGGCTTCTACACCGGCTTTCAGCTGCTGGTGTTTGGTCTTCACGCCTTCCAGCACCGCGGGCGTATTGATTTCGGCCAACACGGCGCCAGCTACGGCGCAAGCCAGTGGGTTACCGCCATAGGTGGTGCCATGCGTGCCTGCCACCAGATGTTTGGCAATGTCGGCCGTAGTGAGCATCGCGCCAATCGGGAAACCGCCACCCAGACTCTTGGCGCTTGACAGAATATCCGGCACCACGCCGTATTCTTGATAGGCAAACAGCGAACCGGTGCGGCCCATGCCGGATTGCACTTCATCAAAAATCAGGAAGGCATTGTGCTGATTACACAGCTCGCGCACGCCTTGCAGGAAAGCCGGATCAGCCGGCAACACGCCGCCCTCGCCTTGAATCGGCTCCAGAATCACGCAAGCAGTGTCATCATCGATCAGCGCTTTGACGCTATCGAGATTGTTGTATTCAAAGTAGGCAATGCCTTCGGGTTTCGGGCCGAAACCATCGGAATACTTCGGCTGGCCACCCACGGTTACGGTGAAGAATGTGCGGCCGTGAAAACTATTGAGTGCCGACAGCACTTTATGTTTTTTCTCGCCAAAGCGCTCAATTGCCGCGCGCCGCGCCAGTTTCAGCGCCGCTTCATTGGCTTCAGCGCCCGAGTTACAGAAGAACACTTTTTCGGCAAAGGTGCTGGCCACCAATTGCTGCGCCAGCGCCAGCGCCGGCTCATTGGTGTACACGTTCGAGACGTGCCACAGCTTATTCGCCTGTTCGGTCAGCGCCTTAACCAGCACCGGATGGCAATGGCCAAGTGAATTCACAGCAATGCCGCCGGCCAGATCAAGATACTCGCGGCCAGCCTGATCCCACACGCGCGAACCAGCACCACGCACGGGCACAAATTCGGCAGGGGCGTAGTTGGGGACCATGTATTGGTCAAAATCGGAGCGGGACAGCGACATAATCAAGTTTCCTTTTCGAACGACGGTTGAACAGCATGCCGACACATGTTAACAGCATCAGGCAAAACACAAAGCGCTTTAGCTGCGCGTGGTGGTGAACTTACTGTTCACCCATAAAAACAATCATGGTGCAGATCGTGCGGCAAATAACCGCAATCTGCGGCCAGCTTACCACCCAGCCTGGCGGATTGAACACGGGCAAAGCGTGGCATTCGCGCTGTAATTCAGCTCGTGAGCACCACCAATACAACCATAGGTATATCACCGCACGCAATGAATCAATTAGCTTATCAAGCAATACCCTAGCCTATTCGCGCGGCGACACATCACGCACCTGCTGTTGGGCGGCGTCGCGTTCGGCCAGGAGCTCACGTTGTGAGCGCTGCCACGGCTTAGTCCCAGCCGGCGGTATTTTATGTGAGCGGGCCAGTAGCATCAGCAAACCACACAAGATCAGCAAGAGCGGTACCTGCACATTGCGCGCCAGCTGCAAATATTGCTGCGCAAACGTGGTGCCCCCCCCCGGCGATCAGCATCGGCCCCAGCACAATCGACGATTTATTCAGCCCTTCCAGCAGCAGCACGGCCACGCCGGCGGCGATCAGACCAAGGATGATGATCCAGCTCACGCTGGGCAGCACATCCAGCCGATGCAACAACCACCCCGCACCAATCACAATCAGCGCCAGCGGCCACAGAATACTGCCTGGTTTACCTTGTGCCATACCTACCCCCGCCCGTAGTTGTCCGCTACATAATCCAGTGAATCAGCTTCATCACCATACCCATAAATGGCGCCAGAATGGTGCCCAACAGGCCGGTAATCAATAAGCCGAGCAAAATGAAAAAGCCGTACGGCTCGATGCGCGCCACCAATTGCGCTTGCGCCGGCGGCAAGATCGACACCAGAATGCGTCCACCATCCAGCGGTGGCAGCGGCAAGAGATTGAGCACCATCAGAATCACATTGATCTGGATCCCGGCTTGGGCCATCAGCACCAGCGGCAGCTGAAAGCTATTGCCCTGCAAAAACTCCAGCCCGAAGCGGTAAAGCAGCGCCCAGCCAATTGCCATGCCCAAATTGGCCAACGGGCCAGCCGCCGCTACCCAGCGCATATCGTGCTTGGGATTGCGCAAAGCGCCAAAATTCACCGGCACCGGCTTGGCGTAGCCAAACAGAAAGCCGCCGGGCAGCAATAAGCACAGCAGTGGCAAGGCCACGGTGCCGATCGGATCGATGTGTTTCATGGGGTTCAACGTCATCCGCCCCATTAAAAACGCGGTCGGGTCGCCAAAGCGTTTGGCCGCGTAGGCGTGCGCGGCTTCATGTACGGTGATGGCAAACAGCACCGGCAAGGCCCAGATGGCAATATTCTGGATCAGATTGAGTTCCATACACTTCCCTTGCTTGAGGGTATATCGTTGGGCAGCCTATTTTACGGCCTGCTCAGCCTATACCCTAGGTCAGTATTTACACCACTTACAGCCCAAACGGGCTGAGCGGGCCTTTGCCTTCGCGTAGCACATGCGGATAGTCGTCAGATAAATCCACCACCGTGGTCGGCTCGGTGCCGCAATAGCCACCCTCGATCACCAGATCAACCGCGTGCTCCAGCTGCTCGCGAATCTCCCAGGCATCGGTCAGCGGGTATTCTTCGCCCGGCAGCATCAGCGTGGTGGAAAGCATGGGCTCGCCCAGCTCGGCCAGTAAAGCCAGCGCAATCGGATGATCAGGCACGCGCAGGCCCACCGTTTGCTTTTTCGGATGCCAGACGCGGCGCGGCACTTCTTTGGTCGCCTGCAAAATAAAGGTGTAGCTACCCGGCGTAGCGGCTTTAAGCATGCGGAAAGTGCGGTTATCCACTTTGGCGTAGCTGCCCAGCTGCGATAAATCGCTACAGGCCAGTGTGAAGTGATGTTTGTCATCCAGCTGGCGGATTTTACGGATGCGCTCCAGGCCGTCTTTATTATCCAGCGCACAGCCAAAGGCATAGCACGAGTCGGTGGGATAAACGATCAGCTTGCCGGCGCGCAGCATTTCCACCGCCTGCTTAATCAGGCGTGGCTGCGGATTTTCGGCGTGAATCGAGAAAAATTGTGACATGGTTATTCCAGTTTCAGTGGGGGCGCGGCAGCGGCCCTAGCGTCGGCGCCCAGCGTGTCCACACCGGCTCGCAGCCTTCGGGCAAATCGGCATTCAAGCCCGGCTCGCGCGCGCCTTCGCCCGTGGCGTGATAATCGGTGCCGCTGGAGCACAGATAGCCAAATTCCTTGGCCAGATTTTTAAAGCGATGCACATCGGCATGGCCGTGGCTGCCAGACACCACTTCCAGCGCCTCGCCGCCTTGGCGCTTAAATTCGGTCAGCAGCACGCGCATGGTTTCATTGCCCATTTCGTAGCGGCCCGGATGCGCCAGCACCGCCACTCCGCCCGCTCCACGAATCCACTCCACCGCCTCATGCAGGCGCGCCCATTCATGCTCCACAAAGCCGGGTTTGCCACGCACCATAAATTGCTTAAACACCGCCTTCATGTCTTTGCAGCGGCCAATTTCAATCAGATAGCGGGCAAAATGTGAGCGGCTGATCATTTCCGGATTATCGGCATATTTGCGCGCGCCTTCCAAAATGCCGGTCAGGCCCAGTTTTTCTAGGCCCGCCGCCATCCGCTCGGCCCGTTCGGCCCGCCCCGAGCGCACTTGCGCCAAGCCGGCCAGCAAGGTTGGATCATCGGCGGCAAAACCCAGCCCCACCACATGCAGCGTATGCTTACCCCAGCTGACCGAGATTTCCACACCATTGACAAAGCCCATCCCCAGCTCATCGGCAGTGGCTTTCGCCAGCGCCAAGCCACGGGTATCGTCGTGATCGGTCAGGGCAAATAATTGGCAACCGCGCGCATGGGCGCGGCGCACTACTTCATCGGGCGGCAAGATGCCATCCGAGATATTGGAATGGCAATGCAAATCAACCGGCGTGGTCATCGGGTTTAGCCTCATTAGCAGCCGGTGGCCGGCGATCAAAAATCAGCTTCATCACCAGCACGGCGCCAGCCAGAATCAAAGTGATGGTATTGGCCAGATACACAGGCGCCGAGCCAACTAGCAGCCCATACCCCAGCCATAGCGCCACGCCGCTGACAAAAATGCAGTACATCCCCAGGCTAATGTCTTTGGCCGAGCGGCTTTTCCACACTTGCCAAACCTGCGGCACAAAAGAGATGGTGGTGAGCGTACCGGCCAGTAAACCCAAACCTTCGATCAGCGCGGGGCTCATGCCGGAAACACCCCGGTCGAGAGATAACGATCACCGCGATCGCAAACAATACTGACGATCACTGCGTTTTCCACGGTGGCGGAGAGCCGCAGGGCGGCCGCCAAAGCGCCCCCTGAGGAAATCCCGGCGAAAATGCCTTCTTCGCGTGCTAGGCGGCGGGTCATGGCTTCGGCCTCGGCTTGCTCGACTTCCAGCACCTGATCAATCAGCGAAAAATCGCAGATCTTCGGTACATAGTCGGCCGGCCATTTACGGATACCCGGAATTTGCGCGCCATCGCACGGCTGTACGCCCACAATCTGGATCGCCGGGTTTTGTTCTTTCAGATAACGCCGCGTGCCCATGATGGTGCCGGTGGTGCCCATACTGGAAACAAAGTGCGTCACCATGCCGGCGGTATCGCGCCAGATTTCCGGGCCAGTGGTTTCGTAATGCGCCAGTGGATTATCTGGGTTGGCAAATTGATCGAGCAACAGCCCTTGTCCGGCTGCCACCATGGCCTCGGCCTGATCGCGGGCGGCTTCCATTCCCTCGGTCAGGATTACCTCCGCGCCGTAGGCTTTCATGGTTTGTATCCGCTCGATGCTGGAATTTTTCGGCAACAGCAGCACCATGCGGTAGCCCATCATCGCCGCCGCCATCGCCAGCGCGATGCCGGTATTGCCGCTGGTGGCTTCGATCAGCGTGTCGCCAGGCTGAATATCGCCGCGCGCCTCGGCATGGCGGATCATCGACAGCGCGGGCCGGTCTTTCACCGAGCCGGCCGGATTATTGCCTTCGAGCTTGACCAGGATGGTATTGCTGGTATTGCCCGGCAGGCGTTTGAGTTTTACCAGCGGGGTGTTCCCGACGAAATCTTCCAGATATTTAAACATGCAAGCGTCTACTCCATAG
The DNA here is from genome assembly GCF_000799095.1 of Chitinibacter sp. ZOR0017. Taxonomy (NCBI): domain Bacteria; kingdom Pseudomonadati; phylum Pseudomonadota; class Betaproteobacteria; order Neisseriales; family Chitinibacteraceae; genus Chitinibacter; species Chitinibacter sp. ZOR0017. The sequence continues at coordinate 25,921 of NZ_JTLG01000010.1, forward strand.
CTGGCATGATTATACGCAAGCTAGGGGATACGCGATGATGAGGATGATTATTTATTCCGCAACAGCCGCGCCACCGCCAACACGACACCCATCAACTTGGCCCCACGCCCCAGTGCCGACCATAGCGGACGCTGGCGCCCCCAGTGCGCAAGGCCACGCAGCAGCAGAGACCACAGCTGGCCATTGCCTGCGGCCGAACGCAACAACTCAGCCGGCTGCGCCTGCGCGCGGAGCTGGGTTTGCAGCTGCAAACGATGTAACTGCGCTTGATAACACAGATGCAGTTTTTGCTGTTCGCGTAGCCTGTTACTCATCAGCGGCCTCCGCAGGCGGACGGTTAAACAGCTGCGCCAACAGCTGTTTATCTTGGGCAAACTCGGCCGTAGTTAAGGGAAACGGCTGACTCGCCTCAGCTTGCAAGCGGCGCAGCCACAGCCAAGCTACCAGGCCCAACCCCAGAAACAGCACAGCAAAGATGGCCGAAATCACGATTCGATAAGACCAAAAACCAAACAACAGCAGCAGGCCAAAGAAACACAAACCCAGCAAGAGCGCCAGGGCGGCCGCGATGGCCAGCCCCACCATCAGCGCAACCCGATCAAGCTCATCACGCAATTCCAGCCCCAAAAGACTCAAGCGCGTAGATAAAAGACCGGCTAGGGCTTCGCGTATCATGGCCATGCTGACTCCTGCTTAGCGGCGCGCAACCAGAAAACCGATCAACAAGCCAACCGCCGCACCAATACCCACCGCTTGCCATGGATGCGCATGCACGTATTCATCCGTTTGCTTGGCCGCTTGTTTGGCTTTATCCACCGCCTGGGTTTCTAGCTCGACCAGCCGATGCTTGGCGGTGCGCAGATTGTCGGCAATTTTAGCGTACAGCTGCTTGGCCTCTTCCCCCTGCGCGTTGGCTGCTGCCTCGATCAGCTGCGCGGTTTCGCGCAGCGCGTCTTTGGTTTCATCGATTAATTGCGTTTCATGCTGAGCTGCCATGGTATTGCTCCTCTGGGCTAGACGAAAGTTGTCAGCGACTTGAAATCAAAGCGCCAAACTCATGCTAACAAAGCCCCACGCCCCTGCATAGTCAATATTTGCGCCAGCAAAAACAACAGCCCGCCATGGCGGGCTCAGGCTGCTAACAACGTGGCAAAACAATCTACATCAAGTCTCGGCAAAGCCGAGCCTAGGAAATAAGGCTTTCAATCTGCAGCCTTGATGTTCTGTTCCCACCCCTCCCGTCCCCTCCTTGAGGGGAGCCTCGCTTCGCGAGTGGGGTTGTCATTAATCTGAGCCCGCCAAGGCGGGCTGTTGCATAACATTTCAGCCGTGGGCACATACCCAGCTGACTTTCAATGCGCGGGGCTAAACTTAAAATGTTTTGCAGAAGTCTTTCATATACGCGGTAAATTCGGCGCCCACCTCGTGGTGTTTCAGGCCCAATTCCACTGTCGCTTTCAGGAAGCCAATTTTGCTACCGCAATCGTAACGCGTACCTTCCAGCTTGTGCGCCAGAATGTGCTGCTCTTGCATCAGCGCAAAAATCCCGTCGGTCAGCTGGATTTCGCCACCTTTACCTGGCTGCACATGCTGCAGATGATGGAAAATGCGCGGCGTCAGAATATAACGACCGACTACGGCCAGATTCGATGGCGCTTCTTCTGGTTTTGGTTTTTCCACGATATTGTTCACCCGCAGGCGATTCGCGCTCGGGTTTACTTCTACAATCCCGTAGCTGCCGGTTTCTTCCGGCGCTACTTCTTCCACCCCCAGCACCGAGCAGTGGGTATCGTCGAACAAATCGACCATGCGTTTCATTTCCGAAACGCCATGCCCATCGATCAGGTCATCCGCCAGAATCACGGCAAAAGGCTCATCACCAACGACCGGCTTGGCGCACAATACCGCGTGCCCCAGACCCAGCGCTTCTGGTTGGCGGATATAAATGCAGGTTACAGATTTCGGGATAATGCCGCGCAGCACTTCCAGCAATTTAGTCTTTTGCTTGGCTTCCAGATCGGCTTCAAGTTCACCCGCTTTATCAAAGTGATCTTCGATACTGCGTTTGTGTCGGCCGGTGATGAAAATCATCTCGGTGATCCCGGCCGCGAGGGCTTCTTCCACCGCATATTGAATCAGCGGCTTATCGACCACCGACATCATTTCTTTTGGGCTGGCCTTGGTGGCGGGCAGAAAACGAGTCCCCATCCCGGCAACCGGGAATACGGCTTTACGAATCTTTTGCATGCTGCTTCCTTGCTGTGATTGAAGGTCACCCAGCAAACCCAGGCGCAGGGCCGCGCCCATTACCTGATCGGTTTGCTTGGTATTGAGTTCATCGCCCCATTGCGAGACCGCCGAACGACCGAGCCCAAGGGCTTCGGCCAAACGGATCTGACTACCAAAAAGGCGGAGTGCTTCTGTCTTTCGCATAGCTTGCATGTTCAATTAAATAAACACCCAAGTCAACCCCCTTCACAAAAGATTAATTGTTTAAAAAATTAAACAATTAATCTACCTCACTCCTGCCCACCTCACTCACTCGCCTCAGCCAGCAGTACGCGCAGCGCCGCTTCGTCCAAAATGGCCACTCCTAAGCTCTGGGCCTTTTCCAGCTTGCTGCCGGCGGCTTCCCCAGCCAGCAGATAATCGGTTTTTTTCGACACACTGCCCGATACCTTCGCGCCGGCGGCTTCAAGCAAAGCTTTGGCTTCATCGCGACTCAAGCTGGGCAACGTGCCGGTAATCACCACGGTTTTGCCGGCCAGCGCGCCATCGGCTCGCCGCGCCTCAATCGCCGGCCAATGCAGGCCAACAGCCAGCAACTGCGCCACCACTTCGCGATTATGTGGCTCGGCAAAAAACGCCAGAATCGATTGTGTGACAATCGGGCCAATATCATTGACTGCTTGCAAGGCCTCCGCATCGGCCGCCATCAGTGCATCCAGCGAAGCAAAATGCTGGGCCAGATCTTTGGCCGTAGCTTCGCCCACATTGCGAATACCCAGCGCATAAATCAGTCGCGGCAAGGTGGTGGCTTTGCTGGCTTCGATGGCGTCGAGCAAATTACGCGCTGATTTTTCGGCCATGCGCTCCAGCCCGGCCAACTGCTCAAGGGTTAGCCGATATAGATCGGCTGGGGTTTTAACCAATTCCTGCTCGATCAATTGCTCAATCAGCTTGTCGCCCAAGCCTTCGATATCCAGCATGCGCCGGCCAGCAAAGTGCTTGAGCGCTTCTTTACGCTGCGCCGAACAAAATAGCCCGCCCGTGCAGCGCACCCGTGCTTCGTCTTCTTCGCGGACAGTCTTGCTGCCACACACTGGGCAACTGGGGTACAACTCTAAAATCCGATACGGCGGATATTGCGGCTCGCGCTGCGGGCTAAATAAATCCGCCCCCGGTACGTCCTGCATTGGACGGCGCTCCAGCACCACCGACACCACTTCCGGTATCACATCGCCAGCGCGGCGCACCACCACGGTATCGCCCACCCGCACGTCTTTACGATCGATTTCATCCTGATTGTGCAGCGTGGCATTGGTGACGGTTACCCCGCCGACAAACACCGGTTGTAGTCGCGCCACCGGCGTGAGCGAGCCAGTGCGCCCGACTTGAATATCGATGGCCTCCACGATGGTGAGCGCCTCTTGCGCCGGGTATTTATGCGCCACTGCCCAGCGCGGCTCGCGACTGCGAAACCCCAGTTGCGCTTGGTGGGCGAGCGAATTGACTTTGTACACCACTCCGTCAATTTCAAACGGCAAGTTATCGCGCAGCGCGGCCACGCGGGCATGAAATGCCGCCAGCCCTTCGCCACCCTGCACCACTTCGCGAATCTCACACACAGGGAAGCCAAAGGCTTGCAAAGCATCCAATATACCGGCATGGGTATCCGGCTGTGCCGCCCAACCAACAACCTCGCCAAGCCCATACCCATAGAAAGACAAAGGCCGCTGCGCGGCAATAGCCGGATCAAGCTGCCGCACTGCCCCAGCGGCGGTATTGCGCGGATTAACAAAGGTTTTTTCACCGGCGGCCAATTGCCGCTCATTCAGAAGGGCAAAATCATCGCGGCGCATATACACCTCGCCACGCACTTCCAGTACCGCCGGCGCTTCGCCTCGCAAGCGCAACGGAATCTGACCGATGGTGCGAATATTTTGCGTCACATCTTCGCCAGTGGCCCCGTCACCGCGGGTGGCGGCCTGCACCAACAGACCATGTTCGTAGCGCAGATTAATCGCCAGCCCATCAAATTTAAGCTCGGCGGCATAGGCAATTGCCGGCTCAAGCGGCAATAAATCCAGCTCTTTGCGCACACTGGCATCAAAGGCCAGCGCCCCGGCGGCGGTGACATCGGTTTCAGTGCGGATCGACAACATCGGCACCGCATGCGTCACCGGCGCAAATTCCGGCAAGGGCTTGCCACCCACGCGCAAAGTGGGCGAATCGGGCGTTTGCAACTCAGGGTGCGCCAGCTCTAGCGCTTGCAAGGCCTGAAACAGCCGGTCGTATTCGCTATCGGGCACGCTGGGCGCATCCAGCACATAATATTCATGCGCATATTGATTGAGCTGCGCTCGCAGTTGGGCGGCCTGTGCCTGCACTTCGGAAGTCATTTTTCTGCACCTCAAAACAGCAACGCCGCTCAAGAGCGGCGTTGATCAATTCATCTTTATCGCTAAAAAACTCAGGCAAACAGCCGCAGCGCCACCACCGAGCCGGGCGCAATGCCGCGATCATCCATACTGGCATACAGCTCGGCCAGTTGGCGGCGGATATTGGCAAGGCTTTGTGGATTCAGCACTTTGCCATTGTCATCCACCAGCGGCAGATTCAGCGCTTGCGACAGGCTTTGCGCAAATTCGGTCAGGTAATCAAATACCGCAATCCCGCCCGCAACCCGCGGCACATCAAACAGCAAGCTCAGACCCATTGAAGTAGCCATCAGCGGGGTTTGATCCTGATTGGCGAGCACAAACAGGGTTTTGCCCGAATCGCTACGGTATTGGAAAGTGCCGTCATTAGCGCGCACGAGGCCCGCATTTTCCGCATGAATACGCACTTTTTCCATCGGAATCGGGCGCTGCCCGGCCGGCAAATTCAGCCCGATCAACACATCAACCGATGCACAGAATTCATCCAGATCACGCGCCGCGCCCAGCTTGGCCGAGCGTTGCGGGAAAGTCACAACGGCTTCGTGCTCATCGGCAAATTGCTGCACACCCATGCAGAAGGCATTGAGCGTTTCTTGGGTAATCGGGCCTTGGCGATCGGCCATTTGCAGGCCAGCGCGCAGTTCCAGATAGCGATTACGGCTCGTGCTGGTTACTACTTCCCACTGATCGAGCTGATTTAAGCCAATCACCTGCACGCGTTTATTGGCCGGAAATGGCGGTACTTCGCTCGCGGCAATCGCCGTGCCGGCATGAATCTCGGCAATAAAATCCACCGCCGGATCAATCAGGCTGGTGACCAGCATGCCATCATCGGCTTCGTCCAGCGCGCTTAAATTCAGCACCGGCGCGGCGGCGGGGGCTGTGTAACTTGGGGCAGCAGGGGCGCTGTAGCTCGCAACCACTGGCTGCACCGGCTCTGGGCGGCTGGCAACTAATACCGGCTCAGGGGCAAATTGGCGCTCCTGCGCCTCTTCTACCGGCTGGATAACCGGGGTATAGCCCTCAGGCTTAGCGCGGTATTGCTCTTGCTGCAGATACTGCGGGCGGTATCCGGGTGGCAAATCAGGAATGTCATCCGGCATATCGTCGTCGTAGCGCGCTTTGGCGGGCGCTTCGGTATTGAGCTCAGGCACATCGTATTCGGTGCTTGGCGGCTCAGTCACCGGCTCGGACACTCGCGCAGGCGTATCGAGCACTGGCTCAAGGCGCTGGCTTTCGCCCTGGCGCACGACATTTTTCGGGGTATTGATCAGGACATCATCCTGATTGCGGGCAAATGCTTTGTTGGCCTGCTTTTTGTAGCGATACTCTTGCCACTGGTTATAGGCAAATACTGCGCCAACAAATGCGCCGGCGATGATTAGCGCGCCCAATTGCGTGTCGGTCATCGTGTTATGTCTCAGCTAGCCCGTTTGGGCTTGTTCTTGTTGTATCCTGTGGCGTGATTCACAGCCATCTTGGCCATTCACGCAACAGGATACCAGACTTGCCGGCTCGCAGCCTATCGCTGCGGCTTACTTTGACCGAAATTATGTACTTTGAATGACGATTTTCGGGAATTTACTGGAGAAATCCTGCGCCTTCGCCGCCACTTTCACCGCCACCTTGCGGGCAATCTGCTTGTAAATCGCCGCAATTTCGCCATCGGGCTGCGCCACCACCGTGGGGCGGCCTTCATCGGCATGCAGGCGAATGGATAAATCTAGCGGCAGCTTGCCAATCAGCTCGGTACCATATTCAGCGCCCATTTTCTCGCCGCCGCCTTCACCAAAAATCGGCTCGGCATGTCCGCAATTACTGCAGATATGCATGCTCATATTCTCGACAATACCCAAAATCGGCACGCCGACTTTTTCAAACATTTTCAGGCCCTTGCGCGCATCCAAGAGGGCAATGTCTTGCGGCGTGGTCACAATCACCGCGCCAGTCAGCGGCACTTTCTGGCTAAGCGTGAGCTGAATATCGCCAGTACCCGGTGGTAGGTCGATCACCAGATAATCCAGCTCGCCCCACTCGGTGTCGTGCAATAGCTGGGTGAGCGCCTGCGTGACCATCGGGCCGCGCCAAACCATCGGCTGCTCCGGGTCGATCAGAAAACCGATCGACATATTGCGCACGCCGTGCTGATCAATCGGTTTGATGTGTTTATTGTCGTCCGATTCGGGATGCTGGCCGGCCACGCCCATCATTTGTGGCTGGCTCGGGCCGTAAATATCGGCATCCAGCAAGCCCACTTTGGCGCCTTCTGCCGCCAGCGCCAGCGCCAGATTGGCTGACGTGGTCGATTTACCCACCCCGCCCTTGCCCGAGGCCACGGCAATGACGTTTTTAATGCCTTTCAACAGCGGAATACCGCGCGCTACGCTGTGCGCCACAATCTGGCTGCTGACTTTGACTTCGGTTTTCACCACTCCCGGAATTGCCGCCAAGGCCGACGCCACCTGTGCTTCGCGCGCCGCAAATTGGCTTTGCGCCGGATAGCCCAGCACCAAATCCAGCGACACCACACCCGCATCGCAGCTGAGATTTTTCACATTTTTGCTGCTCAGATAATCCTTGCCTGAATCGGGATCGATCAGGGTGGCTAAAGTCTGGCGAACGCTGTCCAGCAGCGGATGAGTGGCGGTATCAGTCACGGCAGGTGTTCCTGTTTCGGCCGGGGCTTTACCCAGCCAGCGATCAAAAATAGACATAGTCATTCGGAAAAACGGTAGCCCGCAATAGATCAGGGCGGGCGCCGTCATTACAAGAGGATGTCATGGGCTTAGAACTGTTTACCCAGCATAAAGTACAAGGTGGCCTGGTTATTGTCGCCATAGCTCGCCCCCAGATACACCGGCCCCATAAAGCTGTCGTAGGCCAGATACGCCACCGCACTGAACATCGTATCGCCGGCAATAAAGTCAAAGGCATCAAAGTTCTTACCGAATTCCAACCCCAGCCCCCAATACGAACCGGTCAGCCAGCTCGTGGGCTGATAATACTGCCATGAAGCATACAGAAAGCGATTGGTCAGCCGCTCTTGGTAACCATAGCTGGACATATTCAAAAAGCCGCCGAGCCAGCGGATATCGGTATACAGCGGTGCATTGCCCGTGGTTTCCTGCCCGCGCAGCGTCAGCTGCCACGCGCCTTTGCCCATCGGGCGCGCCATGCGGTATTCGGCAAACAGGCGGGTATAGTCTTCAAAGCTACCCAGGCTGTCTTTTAGCGAGATATACCCCTGCAGATTGAGATACTGACCTTCTTTCGGGAAGAAGTAATTATCCAGCTGATCGTAATGCAGGCTAAGGCGCAGACCATAATCGCGCCCTGTATCATCATCCAGCGCGCCCAGCCCGACTTGTTTAGTGAGGCGATAATCATTAAACACCGCCCCGAGACGCAGCTCGCCGTATTTGGTTAGCGTCGAGCCCAAATCCACGCCGAAACTATTGCGTTGCACCGAATAACTGGCAATCGGCTCGCCATCGAGCCACAAATCAATCGGCTGATCACGCAACTGCAAATAGGGCGACAAAAACACCAACCCATCGAGCTGTAATGGCTGATAAAACTCGCTCTGCAAGACCTGACTCGAGCCCAGTTTCACCAGCGTTTTCCATTCGGCGCCCAGGGAATTCATCCAGGTGCGGCGATATTGGGCGCTAAAGCTCCACGGGGTGGAATTACGAAAATCCGAACCAAAGCCCAGCCCCAGATTCAGATAATTGGGCCCCCAGCTTTTCTCGATGGGCAGTACGGTGAGCTCATCGCCCTGCCCGGCCGGATCGCGGGTTAGCTCGTAATCCAGCTGTGAAAAGTCGCCACGTGCGTACACGCGCGACAGATTATCTTGAAATTCGGCGATATCCAGCGGCTCGTTCAGCGGGACATCCAGCTCTTTTTTCACCACTTCCGGGTTCACGTGCACGCTGTCTTTCACCTTCACGGCCAACACCGGCTTGGATTGCAGATGTTGCCCCACCCGCTGGGCATCCCAAGCGGCGTATTCGTCGGCCGGTAAGGCATAGCGTTGCAGCTGGCTGAGCACTTTCAGCGTGGCCAGCTCGCCGGCATTGATCAGCTCGGCCGATTTTTTAAAATCGCTGGAGGAGAGATTGCCCAGCGCTGGCGAAATCAGCACATCATCGGCGGTGAGGGATTCAAGCTGCGGTTTCACGTTTTGAATCATCATCAGCCGCGTGTATTGATCGGCAAACGACAGCACGCTGGTGAGCTCATCGCGGCGCAAGGGCTCAGAGCCGACATCAATCGCGATTACCACATCGGCGCAGGTTTGTCGCGCCACATCCACCGGCACATTGCGCACCAAGCCGCCATCCACCAGCAAGCGCTCGCCTTGCAACACCGGCGGAAACACCCCCGGCACCGCCATACTGGCGCGCATGGCGGTGACCAGATCGCCCTCTTTAAACACCACCATTTCACCGGTGGCCAGATCAGTGGCAATCGCCCGATACGGAATCGGCAGCGCGTCAAAATTGGGCGCGGTGCCGGCAAAAGTCAGGTCGCGCAGGAAAAACTCGATTTTCTGCGTACTAATCGCGGCATTGGGCAGTTTAACTTGCAGATCATCGCCAATGCCCAGCTCCAGCGGAATCAGCGCCAGCGCGTCATCCTGTTTTTTCCGATAAGAGCTCACCTGCCGTGGCAGGGTGGATGACAAGAGGTCATCCCAATTGGCTTTGCCAACCCGTGCGGCCATGTCGTCCGGCGTGCGGCCGGCGGCATAGGCGGCGCCCACCAGCGAGCCGATACTCGTCCCCACCACACAATCGATCGGAATGCGATTATCCTGCAGCACTTTTAGCGCCCCGATATGCGCAAAGCCGCGCGCGCCGCCACCCCCGAGCACCAGCCCGATGCGGGGGCGCTGACCTTTGGCCGCCCAGGCCGGTGCGCTGGCATTGTTACTGCCCTTGCTGGTGGGCTGTGGTTCTTGCGCGTGGGTCGGTGCTACACTGGCGCCGAGCGCGCAGAGCAGCGAAAGCAAAGCCATCCAAGGCCGGCGTGCCATCATTGCAGATTCCTGATCGTCATTTTTCTTCGCTGCGGCTTTTTACCGCAGCATCGAGTGTACCCGACATGTATTTCATTGCGCATCGCGGCTGGACCCGCAGTCATCCCGACAACACATTAGCCGCGTTTGCCGCAGCCTGGGCCGCCGGGATGGCGGGCTTTGAAACCGATATCCGGGTTGATCGCGATGGGCAGGCGATTTTGTTTCATGACCGCACCGCCGCCAACGGCGCCTTGGTGAGCGAGCTCAGCCAGCAAGAACTTAGCGAGATTCAAGGTTACGCCGTGCCGAGCTTAGCTCAGGCGCTGGCGGCTTTCCCGCAGGCATTCTGGAATCTGGAACTCAAATCGGCCGATAGCCTACCGGCCACGCGCGCGGTGCTGGCCAGCTTGGCGCAGCCCTTTCATGGCCTGATCAGCTCGTTTCACCACCCGCTGATCCTGACACTGGCGCGCGAAACGCGCCTACCTTGCGCCCTGTTGCTGGCCAATGCGCCAGTGCGCACGATTGGCCTCTTTACCATGCTGGCCACCGTACCCCGCGCCGTGGGGCTGGTGTTTGATTATGAAATCGCCAACGCTGAGCAAATTAGCGAACTGAGCCGCAATCAGGTGCCCTGCTGGCTGTATGGCGTACAACACCCAAGCGAATATGCAGCAGTGCTGGGCTGGCCGCTGGCGGGTTTGATTAGCGATCAAACCGAGCAACTACCGGGCCTGAGCCCCCGCCCCGCCTAAGCGCCGCGCCGGCCTGCGTTGCTGGCCAGCTGGCGCTTAGATGTGAATGAGGCGCGAGATTACTGCTTGCCGGTGCTACCAAAGCCGCCCTCGCCGCGGCTGGAGGCGCCAAATTCATCCACCAGATTAAAGCCCACCTGCACCACCGGCACAATAATCAGCTGGGCAATCCGCTCCAGCGGCTGGATGATAAAGCTGCTGCTGCCGCGATTCCATACCGACACAAACAGCTGGCCTTGGTAATCCGAATCGATCAGCCCCACCAGATTGCCCAGCACGATGCCGTGCTTATGGCCTAGCCCCGAGCGCGGCAAAATCATGGCCGCCAGACTCGGGTCATCAAGGTGAATCGCCATCCCGGTCGGGATCAGCGTGGTGGCGCCGGGCGCAAGCTCCAGCGGCGCATCAAGGCAGGCGCGCAGATCCAGCCCGGCCGAGCCAGGCGTGGCATAGGCGGGCAAATTGTCATGCAGGCGTTGATCGAGAATTTTGACATCAATGACGGATTGGCTCATTACAATACTCCAGCGAGGTATTTACCTCAAAATCAATTAATTCATAACTTGGCTGGCAATACCCCAAGGGGAGCGCAGCATAAATCGGGCAGGCCAGCACTTAGTCGCGGCGATATTCCGGCAGCAGCCGCGCAATATGCGCCACCAGCTTGCGGGCGATTTCGATTTTAGGCGCCGAATGCAGGCGGGTTTCGCCATGATCATCCAGCAGCACCACTTCATTGGTATCCGCCCCGAAAGCGGTTTGCACCAGATTGGCCACCAGCAGCGGCAGCTTTTTACGCTGGCGCTTGGCTTCGGCATACTCCAGCAGGTTTTCCGATTCGGCCGCAAAGCCGACACAGAATGGCGGCTGCTCGCGGGCGGAAACCCCCGCGAGGATATCCGGGTTGGGCGCTAATTCCAGCGTGAGGATATGCGCGTCTTTTTTGATTTTCTGCTCGGAAGGGTTGAGCACGTAATAATCAGCCACCGCCGCTACGCCAATGAAAATATCTGCGCGCGCCACCTCGGCTTCCACCGCGGCCAACATTTGCTGCGCCGATTTCACATTAATGCGCCGCGCACCAATCGGCGTAGGCAGGCTGGTTTCGCCCGACACCAGCACCACTTCGGCGCCGGCCTCGTAGGCCGCGCGGGCAATCGCATAGCCCATTTTGCCGCTGCTGACATTGGTGATCCCGCGCACGGCATCAATGCGCTCAAAGGTGGGCCCAGCGGTAATCAGCACGCGCTGGCCGCTCAGGGCTTTGGGCTGCAGCGCCGCCTCGAGTAATTCAAACAGTTGCTCAGCTTCCAGCATGCGGCCATCACCCACTTCACCGCAGGCCTGCTCGCCATGCCCGGGGCCGAGAATCGTGACACCATCGGCTTTTAATTGCGCGATATTGCGCTGATTGGGCGGGTTTTCCCACATTTGCCGATTCATCGCCGGCGCCACCAGCAGCGGGCAATCGCGTGCGGCCAGCAAGGTGGTCAGCAAATCACCGCACAAACCATTGGCGAGCTTGGCCAGCAGATCAGCCGATGCCGGCGCCACCAGCACCGCCGCCGCGCCGCGGGTGAGATCAATGTGCGGCATATTATTGGGCCGGCGCGGATCCCACTGATCCGTGTAGACCAGATTGCCACTCAGGGCTTGAAAGGTGACCGGGCCGACGAAGTGGGTGGCCGCTTCGGTCATCACCACATGCACATCGTAGCCGGCCTTCACGAGCAGTCGAGTGAGCTCGGCCGATTTATACGCCGCCACCCCGCCGCTCACGCCCAGCACGATTTTTTTCTTTGGATTCGGGCTCACGTCCTGCGCGCCTTTTGCTAGAAAGAATCGTCTAGTTTACCGAAAAAGCCCATGTCGATCAGCGATTGGCCCAGCGAAAGTCGCCCGCGCGAGAAATTGTTGCAGCGCGGCGCCAGCACCCTTAGCGATGCCGAGCTCTTGGCGATCTTTTTACGGGTGGGCTTGCCCGGCAAATCGGCGGTGGAGCTCGCGCAAGATTTACTCAGCCATTTTGGCTCGCTGCAAGCGCTGTTTGCCGCCAGCCTGAGCGATTTTGCGCCGATAGCCGGCGTGGGCGACGCCAAATACGCGCAGCTGCAAGCGGTGCTGGAAATGAGCCGCCGTGCGCTGAGCGAAGAGCTAGCCCAGCGCGATGCCTTGCATAATCCGGCCGCTGTGCGCGATTTGCTGCGTTTGCGGCTGCGCGGTTTGGCGCAGGAAGAATTTCATGTCTTGCTACTCGATAGCGGCTACCGGCTGATTCGCGCCGAGGTGCTGAGCAAAGGCACCCTTGCTGAAACCCATGTTTATCCGCGCGAACTCGCCCGACTGGCGCTGCAATACCATGCCGCGGCGGTGATTGTGGCGCACAACCACCCTAGCGGGCAGGCCGAGCCTTCAGCTGCCGATCTGCAACTCACCCGCCAATTACAGGCCGCGCTGCAGCTCTTGGATATCCAGCTTCTGGATCATTTCATCGTTGCCGCTCATCAGGTGGTGTCCTTGGCCGAACGCGGCGCGCTATAACTCGCGGCCAGGCTGCCGATAGCGCTGATAGGGGCAGATCGCCCCCCCAGCGGAGCCGACCATGCGTATCACCGATAGCCAACTGCAATTGAGTGCCCAGCGCCAATTTAACCAGCATCGCAGTGAAAAATTATCGCTGCAATATCAACCCCCACGGCCCAGCACACCCGCCAGCAGCACGGTCGATATCTCCGCCCCGGCCCGCGTGCAGGAAGAATTACAAGCTGCCATCGATAATGACCCACGGCTCAAGCTGATACGCTCGCTCTTGGAAATCATGCTCGGCGAATCGATTACCCTCACCGAGTATCACCCCAAAGAGCAATCCAAACCTAACACTGAGAGTAATACCCCCACCACCTTAGATGAGGGCGGTTTTATTTTGCATTACGCCGCCGAGGAACAAGTACAGGAAAGCACCCAGTACGCCGCCAGCGGCACCATTGAAACCAGCGATGGCATGCACATCAGCTTTAGCGCCGAATTAAGCCTCAGCCGGCAATTTCAGCGCAGCGTCACGCTGGATGTCGCCACCGGCAGCGCAGCGCGGCCGAAAAAAGACCCCCTGGTGCTCAACTACGCCGCACCAGCGGCGACGCTTAGCCCGCAAACTTTCCAGTTCGATCTGGATCAGGATGGCCGACGCGAGAACATCAGCCTGCTTAATCACGGCAGCGCTTATCTGGCGCTCGATCGCAATCAGGATGGCAAAATCAATCATGGTGGCGAGCTTTTTGGCGCGAAAAGCGGCAATGGCTTTGCTGATCTTGCCCAATTTGATCAGGACCGCAATGGCTGGATTGATGAAGGTGACGCCATATTTGGCGAGCTGAAAATCTGGCTCAAAGACGCCAGTGGCAATGATCAATTGCAATCGCTGGCGCAGGCCCAGATTGGCGCCTTGTATCTGGGCTACGCCAAAGCCGATTTTGATCTGAATGACGGCCAAAACCGCAATCTAGGACAGCTGCGCGCCAGTGGCATTTACCTGCGCGAAAATGGCCAGGCCGGCAGCCTGCAGCAGCTTGATCTCAGCGTTTAAAACAATTTCAATCAATCACTTACAGCCATCTACAGGAATACCCCAGTATTTATTTTGCATACGTCCTCGCAAGATAAGGGCACGCAGGTGCCGTGCGTCTGCCCACACCACTGAACACGCTTGGACTCGATTCCCATCATGAAAAAAATTGCTGCCTACAGCCTGATTGCAGCCGCCATTACCGGCCTTGCTGCGTGCAAACAACAAACCCAAACACCAGCGGCCGATGCCAGCGCGCCACAAGCGGCCGCCGAAACCGCGACCGACGTGATCAAGATCGGCCATGTGGCCGCCCTGACCGGCCCCGCCGCGCATTTTGGTAAAGACAATGAAAACGGCGTGAAGCTGGCGATCGACGAGATCAACGCGGCAGGCGGCGTAGATATCGGCGGCAAGAAAATGAAGCTGGAAATGCTGTCGGAAGATGATCAGGGCGATCCGAAAACCGCAACGACCGTGGCGCAGCGCTTTGTCGATCAAAAAGTGGCAGGTGTGATTGGCCACATGAATTCAGGCACGACGATTCCAGCCTCGAAAATTTACTCCGATGCCGGCATTGCGCAGATTTCACCTTCGGCCACCGCGGTGGCCTACACCGCACAAGGCTTTAAAACCGCCTTCCGCGTGATGGCCAATGATGCGCAGCAAGGCAAAGTGCTGGGCGAATATGCCGTGAAACTGGGCGCGAAAAAAATCGCTATCGTGGATGACCGTACCGCCTACGGTCAGGGCTTGGCCGATGAATTTGAAAAAGCCGCCAAAGCCGCTGGCGCGCAAATCGTTAAACGCGAATTCACCAGCAACAACGAAACCGATTTCAATGCCCTACTCACCGGCATTAAGGGCACGCAGCCTGATCTGATTTTCTACGGTGGCATGGATGCGCAAGCAGCGCCGCTGAAAAAACAAGCCAAAAAGCTGGGCATCAACGCTCAGATCATGGGCGGCGATGGCGCGCAAACCCCCGAATTTATCAAACTGGCCGGCGCCGACGCTGAAGGCATGCTGGCCACGAGCCCAGGCACGCCTAAAGACCAACTGGCTGGCGGCAAAGCATTCCTGGATAAATTCAAAGCCAAGTTTGGCAATGAAGTGCAGCTGTATTCACCGTATTGCTATGACTCGGTGAAAATCATGGTGCAAGCCATGCAAGAAGCCGGCTCAGCTGAGCCAGCTAAGTACCTACCAAAACTGGCTGCGATCAAATATCAAGGCGTTACTGGCCCGATCAGCTTTGATGCCAAAGGCGATATCAACAATGGCGCGATCACGGTTTACAGCGTGAAAAACGGCAAGTGGGAAATCGTAGAAGTGGTTGGTGGCGCCGTGGCGAAATAACCGCCCGCAAGCATTAGCGCTAAAAAAGGGAGCCAGCTGGCTCCCTTTTTTATGGTCATTCGTCGCATTAGTGCAACATTTAGCCACTTTGGCTGTCGCGACAACACCCACGCAAAAACTTACACACGGCGAAACCATTACTTGCAATCCGGCATTCTGCAGCGCAGCTGAGATGCGCCCTTGCGGCCAGTTTTCACCTTACAGTGTTAGCGTTTAAAACTGTTATGGTTGATTTTGCGCACTACTGTTGCGGTGCAACTACAGGATTATCCTTATTCAATGGGCTACATTGCTAAGGGGATATTTGTGCCTTCTAATGCATTCACGCACTCATGCGCCGCATTGGAATAAGTCGGTACACATGAATATCGCGCAACCAAACAAACACACCCTTGGGGATACTTCGACATGACAATCGCCCGTTACAGCCTGATCGCTGCCGCCATTGTGGCCATGACCGCATGCGGCAAACAAGAACCCGCCGCCGCTCCGGAAGCGGCCAGCCAGCCAGCGGCCAAAGCCGAAGCCGCCCCAGCCGGTGACATCATCAAAATCGGTCACGCCGCTCCGCTGACCGGTAATATCGCCCACCTGGGTAAAGACAATGAAAATGGCGTGAAAATGGCCATTGATGAAATCAACGAAGCCGGCGGCGTGGATATCGGCGGCAAAAAAATGAAACTGGAAATGGTGTCGGAAGACGACCAGGCCGATCCGAAAACTGCCACCACCGTGGCCCAGCGTTTTGTTGATCAGAAAGTAGCCGGCGTGATCGGCCACCTGAATTCTGGCACCACCATCCCAGCTTCGAAAATTTACTCGGATGCGGGCATTGCCCAAATTTCACCATCGGCCACCGCAGTAGCCTACACCGCACAAGGCTTTAAAACCGCCTTCCGCGTGATGGCCAACGATGCACAGCAAGGTAAAGTGCTGGGCGAATACGCCGTGAAACTGGGCGCGAAAAAGGTAGCCATCATCGATGACCGTACAGCATATGGTCAGGGTTTGGCCGACGAATTTGAAAAAGCCGCCAAAGCTGCGGGCGCTGAAGTCGTGAAACGTGAATTCACCACCAATCAGGAAACCGACTTCAACGCGATCCTGACCAGCATCAAGGGTGCCAAACCTGATCTGATTTTCTACGGCGGCATGGATGCGCAAGCAGCGCCACTGAAAAAACAAGCCAAGAAACTGGGTCTGAACGCAAAAGTAATGGGTGGTGACGGCACGCAAACACCAGAATTCATCAAACTGGCTGGCGCCGATGCCGAAGGTATGATTTCTTCTTCACCAGGCATGCCAAAAGACAAACTGGCTGGCGGTCAGGCTTTCCTGGATAAATTCAAAGCCAAGTTTGGCACCGAAGTACAGCTGTACGCCCCATACTGCTACGACGCAGTCAAAGTAATGGTAGCGGCGATGCAAAAAGCGGGCTCGGCTGATCCAGCGAAGTACTTGCCAGAGCTGGCCAAAACCGACTACCAAGGCGTAACTGGCTCGGTGACTTTTGATGAGAAAGGCGACATCAAAAATGGTGCGATTGCCCTCTACACCGTGAAAGGCGGCAAGTGGGAAACGCTGGAAGTGGTCGGCGGTGGCGCAGCGAAATAATTCGCGCACCGCACCCGCTAGCGGGTAACAGCAAGGGAGGCACTTAGCCTCCCTTTTTACTTTTAGATGAGCCAAGCCATGAGCAAATTAACGTCATTCATTACCGAGTACCGACTGGCGCTATCAATGTGCCTCGGTGTCTCGACGCTAGCATGCATGGATTTTGGCTACATCTGGGTATTTTTTGCTGCGGCCCTGCTCAGTATTTGGCTGTTGGTGCGCAGCCTGCAAAGCTTGATTGGCTGTGCCAGATGGCAGCATGTGCTTATCGTAGGTTTAATCTGGCTAACTGGGTTAGGTTTGAGCCATGTTGTGCATTCTCTGCGCGCACAAGCACGGCAGGAGTTTGCTGAAAAAGTCGTTTCACAAGTGCGGCAATTTCAAATGCAGCATCACCGCTACCCCCAAAGTCTGGCCGAGCTAGGTTTGAGCGCAGAAGATATTTGGGAAGAACATAAACTACGCTATCTCCCCAAGCCCCCTGCGCTACTCTACCTCGATAATAAAATGATCTATGCCAAACATTTTTACGATTTTAGGGAGCGCCGCTGGCAATATGCAGCAGACTAGAGGCAATAAAAAACGCCATCCTGCGATGGCGTTTTTATTGGGCCGACTTAACCGCGCTTATTTGTTTACGCGCGATTCGTCGTTGCGTTTGCGCTCGTCCAGATCGATGGGCGCTTTATCCCACAGCAATGCGCGACCTTCCAGCTGGCCTTTGGCCACTTCAGGATTTTCTTGCAAAAACTGGTTCATGAATTGGGTGTATTCGGAAACATACTTGCGATCAAACATCATCAACCCCGGCAAACTGATTCTTGTGATTGGCGTCATTATAACCGAGGCAGGCAGCCGGAGCGAGATTTCTATACCCCAGCTGGTACCACATCGAATGCATTGATTTTAAATGGCTACAGAGCAATACCCCTAGTCAGCCATGGCCTCGCGTAGCACTTCGATAAAGCGGGCGTTTTCTTCGGGCAAACCAATCGACACGCGCAGGCTATTAGCCATCTTGTAACCAGCCAATGGCCGTACAATCACGCCGCGCTCGAGCATAAACTGATTCAGTAGCGCCGCATCGCCACAATGGAAAGTCACAAAGTTGCCATGACTTTCGATAAACCCCAGCCCCAGCTCGCGCAAAGCGGTGGTGATTTGCTGCATACCGGCGGTGTTCACCTCAACCGAGCGGCGCAGAAACTCGACATCATCCAGTGCAGCGCAGGCAGCGGCCTGAGCGAGGCTATTGACATTAAACGGCTGGCGCACGCGATTGAGAATATCAGCCACCGCCGGATTGGCCAGCGCAAAGCCCACGCGCAAGCCCGCCAAACCATAGGCTTTGCTGAAAGTGCGCACCACGATCAGATTAGGAAACTGCTTGAGCCAGCCAATCGAATCGCTACGCTTTTCGCGCGGCAGGTATTCGGTGTAGGCCTCATCGAGCACCACCAAGACATTGGCTGGGCATAGCTCCAAAAACTCGATCAGATCGCCGGGCCGTGCCAAAGTGCCGGTCGGATTGTTGGGGTTGGCAATCCACACCACTTTGGTATCAGGGCGAATAGCGGCGCGCATGGCGTCCAGATCGTGGCCATAATCCACCGCTTTCACACAGATATTGGTAGCACCAACGGCCTGTGTGGCCAGCGGGTACACGGCAAAAGCGTATTCAGAGAACACCGCCGAATCACCGGTTTGCAAAAAGGCGTGGGCGATCAGCTCCAGAATATCGTTCGAGCCATTGCCGAGTACGATTTGATCGAGGTTGACGGCAAATTTGCTGGCGATTTTGGCTTTGAGCTCAAAGCCATTGCCATCTGGATAGCGGGCTAATTCGGCAAGCTCGCGCTCCACCGCGGCGCGGGCCAGTGGGCTCATGCCGAGCGGGTTTTCGTTCGAGGCGAGTTTCACAATAGCGGCCGGATCCAGCCCCATTTCACGGGCGAGCTCGGACACCGGTTTGCCCGGTTGGTAAGGCGCAATGGCGCGAACATGATCCGGAGCGAGTGCAGCGAGAGACATTGTGCGAGTTCCTTGCAAGATAAGTCGCGCAGGCGGCTAAAGCGATTTCACCAGCCGCAGGCTGGCAGGCAGATTGAATTGCGCCAGATGGCGCACGCGGGTTTCGGCCCAGATTTCAAAGCCGTGGCGGGTATAAAAGCGCACGGCAGCCGGGTTGCCGCTATCGACATCGACATGCAGGCTGCCGTAGCCGGCTTCGCGGGCGGCAAACATCACTTGCTCGAGCATACGGGCACCGAGGCCGCGGTCGCGATAATCGGGATGAGTGGCGATGGTGCGTAAATACCAGGCATCGGGTGGTAAGTGCGGAAACAGAAAATCCAGCTGCCGCTGGCGCGCGCGCAAAATATCGCTATCAAGTGGCAGGGTATTGACCTGCAAGCCATCAGATAGCTGTAGTTGCGCGCCATACGTGGCGGGGTAATGAAATACCAGTGCGATCAGCGCTTCTTCGCTATTGCGCAGCACCTGCGCGTTACGATAGCTGTAGCTGCCCGCTTCGGCCTGCCAGAGCTGCGCTAAATTCAGTAGCGTCAGTTCGCGCGGCAGCGCAAACCAGTAATCATAAAAGGCGGCATCTGATTCATAGATCAGCTCGGCCGCCCGTTTGGCATCTTGTGGATTGGCCAGACTTAGGTTTTCCACCACTCCCCCGCTGCTTGATTCGGCGCTGCCTGCAATAAATCCAGCAGCCCTTCGGCCTCGGCATTGCACAGCAGCTTGGCAGCATCGCGCTCGCCGACAAAACCTTCGCGCACCGCATGCGCCACCATAGCGCGCAGCGGCTCGAAATACTGATTGATATTCAAAAGCCCAACCGGCTTGTTGTGCAAACCGATTTGCGACCAAGTCAGAATTTCGAATAACTCATCAAAAGTGCCAAACCCACCGGGCATAGCTATAAAGCCATCGGTCAGCTCAGCCATGCGCGCCTTGCGGGTGTGCATTGAATCCACCACTTCCAGCTCGGTGCAGGCGCCGTAGCCCAATTCGCGCTCGACCATGAATTCGGGGATCACCCCGATCACTTTGCCGCCAGCCGCGAGGCAGCCTTCGGCGACTGCGCCCATCAGACCCACATGGCCGCCGCCATAAATCAGGGTGATGTCACGAGCGGCCAAGTTTTGCCCCAGGCTGCGGGCGGCTTGCTGATAAACCGCGTTGTGCCCCATGCGGGCACCACAAAATACGGTTACGGCACGAAGAGTCATCATGGTTTCTCTCTTTGAAAGGTAGGCTCTTGCAATCTAGCGCGGCTAGATGACAGCTTGAGGATAAGAGCCCAACACCTTCACAAAGGCCGCCACGTCTTGCAATTCTTGCAACGCCGTTTGCATATTGGCGTCTTCGACAAAGCCTTCCACATCGGCAAAAAAGACGTATTCCCACAAACCGGTGCGGCTCGGGCGAGATTCAAATTTGGTCATCGACACGCCATTGCGCGCCAAGGGCTCGACCACACAATGCAGTGCCCCCGCGCGATTTGGAGCAGAAATCACCAGCGAGGTTTTGTCGCGGCCAGAGCGTGCGGCATATTGCTGGCCCAGCACCAAAAAGCGGGTGGTGTTATTGGGCTCGTCTTCGATGTTCTGCGCCAGTTTTAACAGATTATATTTCTCGGCGGCGGCGTCGCCCGCAATTGCGGCGCTGCTTGGATCAAGGCTTGCAAGCCGTGCCGCTTCAGCATTGCTGGATACCGAAATCCGCTCTACGTGGCTAGGCAGGTTTTTATTCAGCCATTCGTGACACTGAGCCAGGCTTTGCGCATGCGAATACACGCGCTCAATCCCCGCCAGCCCTTCGTTCACCCGCAGCAGATGATGGTGAATGCGCAGCACCACTTCACCACAGATTTTCAGGGCACTACCCACCATCAGATCGAGTGTGCGCCCTACCGCGCCTTCGGTCGAGTTTTCTACCGGTGCCACGGCGTAATCGGCGCTACCGGCTTCTACCACCCGGAAAACTTCATCAATGGAGGCGCAAGGCAAGGTATGCGCGGCATGGCCAAAATGCTTGATCGCGGCCGCTTGGGTAAAGGTGCCTTCCGGGCCAAGGTAAGCAATCGTCAGTGGTTTTTCCAGCGCCAGGCAGGCCGACATAATCTCGCGAAACAAGCGTGCCACTGCCTCGCCGGAGAGCGGACCTTGGTTGATTTCCTTGATACGGGTTAGCACCTGCGCTTCGCGCTCAGGGCGATAAATAATGCCGCCGCCTTTGATAACCCCAATCTGGTGGGCATGCTGCGCGCGCTGATTGATCAGCTGCAGAATTTGCGCATCCAGCGCATCAATTGCATCACGGTGTTCTTTTAATAAATTCAGTTGCTCATCAGACATCAGTTATTACCCGGATTAAATTTTGCCGCATCCAGAATGGACCACAGGTGCACCACCCAGCCCAGCAGAATGAACCACAAGGCGCCAGCCAGCACAAACATCAGCGCCGCTTTCAGCAAACGCCCTTGGAGCAATTGGCCCAAGCCAGGAATAAAGAAACTGCAGAGCGCAGCAATTACATTACCACCCGAGCCTTGACCTGCCATGCTTGCTCCTTGATTTGGATCAGCCGTGTTGTTGTGCGAATTCACGCATATAGTCGGCCAGCGCCTGACAACCAGCGACCGGCATCGCGTTATAGATCGAGGCACGCATGCCGCCTACCGAGCGATGGCCTTTCAGCTGCAACAAATGCCGCGCTTCAGCGCCTTGCAGGAAGGCCGCATCCAGTTGGCTATCGGCCAGCGTGAACGGGATATTCATTCGCGAGCGATCTGCCAATGCGGTTGGGCAACGGTAGAAACCGGCCGAGGCATCGATCGCGGCATACACGATATTGGCCTTGGCAATGTTTTGCGCTTCCATCGCCGCCAAGCCGCCTCGGGCCAGCACGTGTTTGTAAACCAAGCCTGCCACATAAATACCGAATGAAGGCGGGGTGTTGTACATCGAGCCATTGTCGGCAAAAGTGGTGTAATTGAGCATGGTTGGGGTTTCCGGCCGGGCTTTACCCAGCAGATCCTCGCGCACGATACTCACCGCCACCCCGGATGGCCCCATGTTTTTTTGCGCGCCGGCGTAAATCATGCCGAACTGGCTGACATCGACTGGGCGCGAGAGAATATTGGACGACATATCGCAAATCAGCGGTACGCCATTGGCTTTGGGTATGAAATTAAACTCCACGCCGCCGATGGTTTCATTGCTGCAATAATGCAAAAACGCCGCATTCGGGCTGCGCTGCCAAGTGTCTTCAGCCGGCACATAACTAAAATTGCGATCTTCGCTACTGGCGGCGACATTCACCTGCGCGTAACGGCTCACTTCTTTGATCGCGACTTTAGACCAATGCCCGGTATTCACAAAATCAACCGTACTGCCTGCTGGGGCAAAGTTAAACGGCAGCATCGCAAACTGCAAATGCGCCCCCCCCTGCAAAAACAGCACTTTGTAATTGGCCGGGATATTCAGCAAAGTCCGCAAATCGGCCTCGGCTTCGGCCAAGATTTGCCCAAATTCAGGGCCGCGGTGGCTCATTTCCATCACGCTCATCCCCGAGCCATGCCAGTCGAGCAATTCTGCCTGTACTTGGCGCAACACGTCTGCCGGTAACACAGCAGGACCCGAAGAAAAATTAAATACTTGCGTCATCGGAAATTCTCTACATCAAGGTGGGAAAACCGCCGTGGCGCCAGCCGGCGCCGCCGACTTTAATTTAACAGAAAATGGGCTCGCGCCATCGCCACGGGTTTGCTGCGATCATCTTGCCAAGCAGTCATCAGCACATTGGCAACGCGCTTGCCCTGGCGCACGATCTCGCACTGGCCATAGAGATCCAGCGGTTTGCCAGAGCGGAGAAAATCAATCGAGAAATCCACAATCCGCGGGATACCGGCCGATTCGCGCGCCCACATCAAGTGCAGTACGGCGGCGTTTTCCAGAAAGCCGCCAATCACACCGCCATGCAGCGCCGGCAACAAGATATTGCCGATATTGTGCTCGGCATAGGGTAGGTAAAACTGGGGCTGCCCCTCTTGCAGGCTGACTTGCACCCCCAGCAATTTGGCATAGGGTATCTGCTCCAACGCCTTTTCCAGATTATCGCAGGACACGATACCCCCTAGTTGTCTGTTGGTGATGAAGTACGCGCAAAGGTCGCCACACTGTGTGCCACCGGCTTGGTCGGATCATCCTGATACGCCGTAGCCCGGGTAAAGGCCACCGATTCGGTCAGGCGATAACATTCAGCCGTGCAATACAGCGGTAGATCCGGCTTGGCCGGGCGCAGATAATCGATGCGCAAATCCAGTGTCGCGGCAGCTTCTGGTTGCATCAGCAAGGTATACAGAGCCACACCGCTACTGGTGTCGATTAGCGAAGTAACCACCCCACCGTGCAAAACCCGCGTTTCCGGGTTGCCAATCAGTTCGGGCTTGAAAGGTAGCTTGAGCGTGACTTTGCCCTTTTCGGCCGCCACCAGCTCCAGCCCCAAGGTTTTGCAATGCGGCAGCGCCATAAACCAGGGGCCGACTTGCGCAAAGAAAGCCGGATTTGCTACGGGTAACCACAAATCGTTCATCACCACCCCTTGTTAGCGCCGCCTGCGAGGCGGCCGATCAGATTATTCGCCGCTGGCAGGGGCCTCGTCAGCACCCGCAGCCGGCGCCTCGCCGTCCAGTGGCAGCTCATCGCCTTCATCATCCGGCTCGCAGACTTTTTCCAGACCCGACAATTGCTCGCCATCATCCAGATTAATCAGCCGCACACCTTGCGCCGAACGGCCGGTTTCACGGATTTCAGCCACTTTGGTGCGGATCAACACGCCGCCGGTGGTAATCAGCATCACATCGTCGGTTTCGTCGACCAAGCTCGCCGCAACCAGTTTCAGGCCAGTTTTGTCGGTGAGATCCATCGCGATCACCCCTTGGGTGCCGCGACCAGACAGACGGAAGTCGCCAACTGGCGTACGTTTGCCATAACCGCCGTTGCTAGCGGTGAGTACCATTTGCTGATCTGAATTGGCCACCAGCAGAGAAATCACTTTCTGCTCGTCACCCAGTTTCATGCCACGTACGCCTTTGGAATTACGGCCCATCGGGCGTACTTTACTCTGGCTAAAGCGAACCGATTTGCCCGCATCCGAGAACAGCATCACTTGATCATCATCGATGCTCAAGCTTTCCACGCTTTCGTCTTGGCTATCGTCATCCAGTACTGCATCGTCGTCAGCAGCTTCGTCGTCGATGACGACACCACCCGCACCACGGGTGAGCGCTACGCCGACCAGATAATTACCTTCTTCCAGATTGATCGCGATAATGCCCCGCTTCATTGGGCGAGAGAAATCGGCCAACGGCGTTTTCTTCACTGTGCCGTCCGCCGTGGCCATGAAGACATATTTGTCTTCGCTAAAATCCTTGATTGGCAGGATGGCGTTGATTTTCTCGTCGTCTTCCAGTGGCAACAGATTAATGATCGGTTTGCCGCGGCTAGTGCGGCCGCCTTGCGGCAGTTCATACACCTTCAGCCAATACACGCGGCCGCGCGAGCTAAAGCACAGGATATAGTCATGGGTATTGGCAACAAAGAGACTATCAATGAAGTCATCATCTTTGGTAGCCGCCGCCTGCTTACCGCGTCCGCCACGCTTCTGCGCTCGATACTCTTCAGCAGGGGTGGCTTTCATATAGCCACCGTGGGTTAGCGTAACCACCATGTCTTGCGGTGTAATCAGGTCTTCCAGGCACAAATCTTCACCATGGGCGATGATTTCTGATTTACGTGCATCGCCATAGCCAGCTTTGATTTCGCTTAATTCACCCTCAATGATGGCGGTAACACGCTCGGTGCGTGCCAGGATATCCAGCAAGTCGAGGATCTTATCCATGACTTCTTTATATTCACCAACGATTTTGTCTTGCTCAAGGCCGGTCAGACGCTGCAACCGCATTTGCAGAATCTCTTGCGCCTGCACATCCGAGAGGCGATAGCCGGTGGCGGTCAAACCAAAGTCGGCACTCAAGCCATCCGGGCGTGAAGCGTTGATGTCGGTGCGCGAGAGCATGTCTTCCACCAGCTCGGAACGCCATTCGCGGTTCATCAAGGCGATTTTGGCTTCCGGTGGGGTTGCCGCGGCCTTAATCAGGGCGATCATTTCGTCGACGTTGGACAGCGCAACAGCCAAGCCTTCGAGGACATGGCCACGCTCGCGCGCTTTACGCAGCTCGAATACCGTGCGGCGCGTCACCACTTCACGGCGGTGCTTGAGGAAGCATTCCAGCACCTGCTTCAGATTCAACAAGCGTGGCTGCCCATCCACCAGCGCCACCATATTGATACCGAAACTATCTTGCAGCTGGGTGTGCTTAAAGAGATTATTGAGCACCACATCGGCAACTTCACCGCGTTTAAGCTCAATTACGACGCGCATACCGGATTTATCCGATTCATCGCGCAGATCTGAAATCCCTTCCAGCGTTTTTTCCCGCACCAGCTCGGCAATTCGCTCGAGCAAACGGGCTTTGTTCACTTGATATGGCAGCTCATCCACGATGATGGCTTGACGGTCGCTGTTTTTACCGCAGTCTTCGATGTGCGTGCGCGCGCGCATCACCACACGGCCACGGCCAGTACGATAGCCTTCGCGCACCCCCGCCACACCATAAATAATCCCAGCAGTCGGGAAATCAGGCGCCGGAACGAAATCAATCAGCTCATCAATGCTGAGCTCAGGATTAGCCAGCAAGGCCAAACTGGCATCGATCACTTCGCTAAGATTGTGCGGCGGAATATTGGTCGCCATACCTACGGCAATACCGGACGAGCCATTGACTAGCAGGTTTGGAATGCGGGTTGGCAGGACGGTAGGCTCGAGCTCTTTTTCATCGTAGTTGGGCGTGAAATCGACCGTTTCTTTGTCGATATCAGCTAGCAGCTCGCTCGATACTTTTTCAAGACGACACTCGGTGTAACGGTAGGCTGCGGCACGGTCACCATCGATCGAACCAAAGTTACCCTGGCCATCAATCAGTGTGTAACGCAGCGAGAAATCCTGCGCCATCCGCACCAAAGCTTCGTACGCAGCGGAGTCGCCATGCGGGTGATATTTACCCAGCACATCCCCGATCACCCGGGCGCATTTAACGTAGGGGCGATTCCAGACATTGCTGCTTTCGTGCATCGCGAACAAAATCCGCCGATGAACGGGCTTCAAACCATCCCGCACATCGGGAAGTGCCCGGCCTACGATGACGCTCATCGCATAGTCGAGATAGGAATGCCGCATTTCCTCTTCGAGGCTAACCGGAATCGTTTCTTTCGCGAAGCTAAATTGTTCTGACATTCGTAAGTGGCAACTTCAATAGGTGATCAAGATAAATGGTGCAAAAGGTATACGGGCTTACGCCCCCTGCAGCTTGACACTGCTGCAGTAAGAGCTGGCGCTGATTAGTTTTTGCTAGCTGATTCTATCACAGCCCCGCGACACGACCAAAAAGGCTGTAGATGTAAGGAAATTGTGCATTTGTTTACAGAAATACCCTTGGCGTAAACAATGCGAAACCACTAAAATGACATTTATCTGAAATCAAGCAGAAACAAGCAACCTGGGATTCGGTGGCAAAGCCACACAGCCTGAAGCGTTGTGAATATTTATTTTGAATAAGTACTTCGATACTGCTAAATTTCGACGGTGTAGTCTATAACCGGCCAAAAGCCCACATAGGCCTTACTAAATTACAAATTTGAGCTTTACAAACGGAGAACCACTCATGATCAAGCAATCTATCGCTTCACTGGCCATCGTTGCTGCCTTTGCATCTTTCGGCGCTCAAGCTGCAACCGACGCTTATGTGACCAACAGCCAAACTAAATCTGAAGCCAATCCAGAAGGCGTGGTTAAAAACAACAAGGGTGAGTGCTGGCAAACCGGTTCTTGGACTGCTGAAAAAGCAAAAACTGTAAAAGGCTGCCCAGGTTATGTTGAGCCAACAGTTGCTGCTCCTGCGCCAACTCCAACTCCAGTTGCACCAAAACCAGCTCCTGTTGCAGTTAAGAAACAGTTTACTCTGAAAGCTGACACTCTGTTCGCCTTCGACAAAGCTACCCTGACTCCAGCTGGTAAAGACGCGCTGGACAAACTGGTAGGCGAAGTGAAAGATCTGGATCCAAAAGATGGCTCTGCTGTAATCGTTGGTTACACTGACCGTCTGGGTTCTGACAAATACAACCAAGCGCTGTCTGAGCGTCGTGCTGAAGCTGTGAAAGCTTACCTGGTATCGAAAGGTGCTCCAGAAGCGGCTCTGAAAGTTGAAGGTCGCGGTAAAGCTAACCCAGTGACTGGCAACGCTTGCGACGAGATCAAAAACACCAAGAAAACTCGCGCTAAACTGATCGAGTGCCTGGCTAACGATCGCCGCGTTGAAATCGAAGTGAACGGTGTTACCGTTGAGACCGTACAAGCTAAATAATTTTTAGCCTGCTATGTCAAAGGCCCCGCACTGCGGGGCTTTTTTTATGTCACAACTGCTCTATCCGTTTTTTGGAGGCTCTATGCGCCTTAGTTTGCTTGCCCTCAGCGCCGCATTAATACTTCAACCCGCTTTCGCTGACAATATTAGCGATCTGCAAAAATACCTCGCGGACACGAAAACGCTTGCTGCCAGTTTTAATCAGGTGGTGCGCAATAAAAATGGTAAACAAGAACAATCCAGCGGCCAGTTTGCCCTGCAGCGCCCGGGTAAATTCAAGTGGAGTTACAGCAAGCCATACCAGCAGGACATTATCAGCAATGGTCAATCGGTGTGGCTATATGATATCGATCTGGCGCAAGTCACCATCAAACCGATCGGCAAAGCACTCGATGCCAGCCCTGCCGCAATTCTCACCGGCAGCAATAATCTGGCTGCCAGCTATCAACTGCAAAATTTACCAAGCCGTGGTGGAGCCGAGTGGGTTGCGCTCACCCCCAAAAGCAAGGATGGCAGTTTTGCACAGATTCGGCTGGGCATGGTCAAAGGCCAGCTTGAGCGGATGGAGCTGGATGATCACTTCAATCAAACCACCACCATCAGCTTGCAACAAATTCAGCGCAATGGTGGCCTCAATCCAGCGCAATTTACATTTACCCCCCCCGCGGGCACCGATATCATCCGTGAATAAGCAGCAGATCAATCGGATATGAGTGATTTATTTTCAGCGCCGCCTAGTGCGCCACTGGCCGAGCTATTACGCCCACAAAACATCAGCGAAGTGATCGGGCAAAGCCACTTGCTGGGGCCTGGTAAGCCTTTGCGTCTCGCTTTTCAATCTGGCCGGCCACATTCAATGATTCTGTGGGGGCCGCCCGGCGTGGGCAAAACCACGCTGGCACGCTTAACCGCCACGGCCTTTGCCTGCGAATTTATTGCGCTAAGCGCGGTATTTTCCGGGGTGAAGGACATCCGTGCTGCGATGGAACAAGCCGAGCTGAATCTGCAGCTGGGTAAGCCCACCATTTTGTTTGTCGACGAGATTCATCGCTTTAATAAATCGCAGCAAGATGCCTTACTGCCTTATGCCGAATCCGGGCTGATTACGCTGATTGGCGCTACCACCGAAAATCCGTCTTTCGAGGTAAATTCCGCCCTGTTATCCCGCGCGCAGGTGTATGTGCTGCAAGCGCTTAGCCCGGCCGAACTGCGCCAGCTGATTGCTCGGGCGCACAGCGAAGCCCTCAGCGACTTAAATTTGGCCGAGGATGCCATCGAGCAGCTGATCACCTACGCCGATGGCGATGCGCGCCGCTTGTTGAATTTACTGCAGCAATGCCAGACCGCCGCCCAAGCGACGGGCTCCATAGCCGTCGATGGCGAGTTTATTCGCAACGCCCTCAGCAGCGCGATGCGCCGCTTTGATAAGGGCGGCGATCAGTTTTACGACCAGATTTCCGCCTTGCATAAATCAGTGCGCGGCTCGCATCCCGATGCGGCACTGTACTGGTTTTGCCGCATGCTCGATGGCGGTGTAGATGCGCGCTATCTGGCGCGGCGGATTGTGCGCATGGCGTGGGAAGACATTGGTTTGGCCGATCCGCGCGCCTTGCAAATTGCCAACGATGCCGCCACCACCTTTGAACGCTTAGGTTCGCCCGAGGGCGAACTGGCGCTGGCGCAGGCGGTGCTGTATCTGGCGGCGGCACCAAAGAGTAATGCCGGCTACCTAGCCTATAAGCAGGCCATGGCTTTTGTGAAGCAGGATCGTAGCCGCGAGGTGCCGGTGCACCTACGCAATGCCCCCACCAAGCTGATGAAAGAGCTGGGTTATGGCCATGCCTATCGTTATGCCCACGATGAGCCGCATGCCTATGCCGCGGGTGAGCAATATTTCCCGGATGGCATAGCCGAGCCGGGCTGGTATCAACCAGTCGAGCGAGGGCTGGAAAGCAAAATCGCCGAGAAGCTGGCGTTCTTACGTGAGCTAGATCGCAAGGCTGGTAACAAATAGGGGTATATTGCTGCAGAGCTTGTATAGAACAAGCTAGCAGGCAATACCCCTACACCTCTAGTGGATCGACATCCACAATCCAGCGCGCCCGCGCAGTTTGTATCGCCTCAACAAAAGGCATAGCCTGATGCAAAGCGCGCTGTAGCTGATTTTTATTTGCGGCGCTCAGCAGCCATTGCGCGCGCTCCACTCCGGCCTTTTTCACCATGGTGGCCAGCACCGGCTGATTCAGAGTGAGGCCATCTAATAGTTGCGCCGGCAAACCCGCAAAGCAGGCGCGAATTTGCTGCAAGAGCGCCAGTGCTTCTTCTGCTTGCGGGGCTTCGGCACGAAACAGTACCCAGGCAGCGGCCGGCGGTAAGGCTAACTCTTGCCGCTCGCGCCAGGTGCGCTCAGCAAAGGGCGCGTAATCCCGCCCGAGCAATTGATGGTAAAACGGGTGATCGGCAAACGCGGTCTGAATCATCACTTCGCCCGGCGTTTCGCGCCGGCCAGCCCGCCCTGCCACTTGGGTGAGTAGCGCAAATAATCGCTCTTCCGCGCGAAAATCAACGCTATACAAGCCTGTATCGGCATTGAGCACCACCACCAGATTTAGCCGGGCAAAATCATGCCCTTTGGCCAGCATTTGCGTGCCGATTAAAATATCAGCCTCGCCGGCATGCACTTGCGCCAACACTGCATCCAGCTCGCCTTTGCGGCGGGTGCTATCGCGATCAATCCGCAAAATCCGTTTACCCGGAAAATGCACCGCCAAAGCGTCTTCCAGCCGCTGCGTGCCCTGCCCGACTGGTTTGAGATCCTGATTGCCACAATCCGGGCAGCTGGCATCAATCTGCGCTTCGTGCCCGCAGTGATGGCAGCGCAAGCGCCGATCACGTAGATGCAGCACCAAGCGCGCCGAACAATGCGGGCAGGCCGCCATCCAGCCACATTCCCCACACTGCAGCACCGGCGAATACCCACGCCGATTGATAAACACCAACACTTGCTCATCACGAGCCAGCGCCGCATGCATCGCGGCCAGCGCCATGCGATTCAGGCCATCGATCAAGCCAGCTTTTTTGACGGGCAACAGCGTAATTTTGGGCAAAACCGCACCCGGCACCGCCCGCTCCGGCAGGGCCAGCGTGGTATAGCGCCCGGCGCGGGCATTGGCCCAGGTTTCGATGCTTGGGGTTGCGCTGCCCAAGACAATCGGTACCTGCGCCTGCCGCGCCCGATACACCGCCACATCGCGCGCAGAATAGCGCAAACCCTCTTGCTGCTTGAATGAAGGATCGTGCTCTTCATCGATCACAATCAGCCCGAGCGTGGGCATGGGGGTAAAGACCGCTAGGCGCGTACCCAGCACAATTTGCGCTTCACCCCGCAGCGCCGCCAGCCAGTTACATGCGCGCTCAGTGTCATTAAGCCCGCTATGCAGGCTGGCCATGTGCACGCCAGGAAAACGCGCCCGAAACCGACCTTCTAGTTGTGGAGTTAGGTTGATTTCCGGAATCAGCACCAGCGCCTGTTCGCCGCGCGCCAACACGGCGGCGATGGTTTGCAGGTAGACCTCGGTTTTGCCACTACCGGTAATGCCATACAACAAAAAGGCGGCAAAGTCGCGCGCCGCGCTCAATACCGAGACCGCGGCCTGCTGCCCGGCATTCAGCGGCAAGGTGGGGCTGGCAGCGGCCAGCTGGGTAGATTCGGCGGCCACGGTAACCCAGCCCGCTTCGGCCCAGCGTTTGGCCCATACCACGCCCTGTGCATGCACGCGCCGCAGAGCGGCGGCCGATTGCGGCTGCGCGAGGGCTTGGGCCACGCGGACTTGGGCGTGGGCCCGACTCGAGAGCTGCGCCAATAGCCGTGGCACATCGGCAGCAAAATACACCACCGCCGGTGCGGGAGGCTTAAACGCAGGTACCGCGCGAAACACCGTAGGCAACGCACTGGCAATAGCCGCGCCCAATGGATGATGGTAGTAATCAGCCACAAACTGACACAGCGCCAAGGTGGTACTGGGCAATGCTGGCAAATCATCGCGCACGGCCAGAATACTGCGCAGCTTTTGCCCATGCTGGCCGTCGTTGGCCACCAGCGCCACCACAATCCCCGATAGCTGCCGCGGGCCGAATGGCACAATCACCCGTTGCCCGACCACGACCTGATGCTGTCCCAGGCTGTAATCAAAAACGCGGTTCAGTGGCACATCCAGCGCCACCTGGGCGAGTAGTTCAGTCATGCGGCCTTGGTTTGCGGTTTGGCACTGCAGCGCAGCAAAAGCATGCTTGGCGCGGCCTGCCCATTAGTAATATCCACGACAAAATCTGCCTAAAACGGTTATTCACATTTTCTGTGGATAATTTTGTGGACTAAGTGCTAAAAACTAGAAAAAACCTAATCGGGGCTTGATGATGTTTAGGTTGCACAAAAATTAAGCTAATACAAAATATATATAAAATTCAATGGCTTATATTTTGTCAATCTTTTGCAACTTTATTTTCCGCCCCTATTGACAAGGACAAAAACCATGCCAAATCAGTGTGCATAACTTGGCTGGCGTTCCCGCCCCATTACCTGAGGAAAACCAGCCAAGTCATTGATTTAACATCACATTACAAATCAATGACCATCTGTAAGCTTGTTAGTTTTTACCTGATAAACGATGGACGGCAGACACCAAAGCGGCTGCATGCTCAGGGTTGGTGTATTGCGAAATACCATGCCCCAGATTGAAGACATGGCCGGTTTTAATCCCACTGCCATCATTGTAACAATCCAGAATGCGCTTGACCTCAGCCTCAATCGCCGCTGGCGGTGCAAACAGCGCCACCGGGTCGAAATTGCCCTGCAGTGCAACTTTATCGCCCACGCGGCGGCGCGCTTGGCCGATGTCGGTGGTCCAATCCAAACCAATCGCGTCACACCCCGTTGCCGCGATGTCTTCCAGCCACTGGCCACCGCCTTTGGTAAACACAATGACTGGCACTTTGCGGCCTTCGTTTTCGCGTTTCAGGCCGGCCACGATGCGGGCCATGTATTGCAGCGAGAATTCCTGATATTTGCCAAATGGCAGCGAGCCGCCCCAACTATCAAAAATCTGCACTGCTTGCGCGCCCGCTGCGATTTGCGCATTGAGGTAATCAATCACCGTGAGGGTATTCACCTCCAAGATACGGTGCAACAGGTCTGGACGCGCATACATCATGGTTTTAATGTTGCGATAGTCATCCGAGCTGCCGCCTTCGATCATGTAGCAAGCCAAGGTGTATGGGCTGCCGCTAAAACCAATCAGCGGTACGCGGTTATCCAAGCCCTTGCGAATCGAGCTTACCGCGTCCATCACGTATTTCAGCTCGGTATTCACATCCGGTACAAACAGCTTGGCGACGTCGTCGTCGGTGCGCACCGTGCGCTCAAATTTCGGGCCTTCACCTTCAGCGAAATACAAACCCAAACCCATCGCGTCAGGAACGGTCAAAATATCCGAGAACAAAATCGCGGCGTCGAGCGGGAAACGCTCCAGCGGCTGCAAAGTCACTTCGGTAGCGAGCTCGGTGTTTTTACACAACTGCAAAAAAGAGCCTGCCTGTTTGCGCGTGGCGCAGTATTCCGGCAAATAGCGGCCGGCTTGGCGCATCATCCACACGGGGGTGTAATCAACAGGCTCACGCAACAGCGCGCGCAGGAAAGTATCATTTTTCAGCATGGTATTCTCAGTGGCCCGTGGTAACGGGCATTTATTTAATTAATGCACTTGCTTATTCGAGTCGCGCTGACTTACAAGGGCTGCAGCGACCAACGCCCTTGGCCCAGACAATCCAGCGCCTGCTGGTGATATTCCACCAGCCCAGTGCGATGGCCAACGCTAATCATCACCCCTGCCCGCATCGCTTCGCGTACCGCCTGATACAGCTGCGCTTCGCCATCGGCATCCAGCGCTGAAGTCGATTCATCGAGGAATAAATAATCTGGCTTGAGCAAAATCGCGCGCAGGAGCGCAATCCTTTGCTGCTCACCCAGGCTTAACACATGCGACCAAGCATCGGTTTCATCCAGCCGCGGTAGCAAATGCGTCAAGCCAGCCAGCGCTAGCAGCTGCCGGATATGTTCTTCATCGTGGCCAACATCTTGCGGATAAAACAGCGCCGCCCGGAGGGTGCCTAAAGGCATATAGGGTTTTTGCGACAGAAACAGGGCCCGGGTATTGCTCGCCAGAGCCAATACTACCTTGGGCATAGGGCCATATACCCGCAATAGCGCGCAAAAGCGTCGATTTGCCCGCTCCTGATTTACCGCGGATTAACAAGCTATCGCCCGGCTGCATAGTTAGCGCCAGATCATCGAGCAAGACTTCACCATCGGGCTTACTCACCCGCAGCTGTTGCAAACTTAAACCCGCAGCCTGCGCACTTGGCTGCAAACGTGGCAATTGCTCGGCGGCGGCCATGCTGTGCTCAAAGGTGGTTAAACGATCAATCACCGCTTTCCATTTGGCCAAGGTTGAAAAACTGCTGATGATGAATTCCAGCGAGTCATACACTTTGCCAAAGGCTGAGTTAATCTGCATCAGCCCACCCAGCGGGATTTCCTTGGCAAAAAAGCGTGGTGCCGCCACGATCAGCGGGAAAATAATCGCCAGCTGCCCCCAGAAAGAGGTAAACCAGGTCAGGCGCTTATTCATGCGCATCAGCGACCAATAATTGCTCACCACCTGCACAAAACGCTGGCGCAGGCGCAGCTCTTCATCTTGCGCGCCGCGATACAAGGCCACAGATTCGGCATTTTCACGCACCCGGATCAGCCCAAAGCGAAAATCCGCTTCATAGCGCTGCTGCATAAAATTGAGCCCCACCAATGGGTAACCCAGCCACAACGTGATCCCCGTACCCACTGCGGCATACACTAGCGCCACCCACACCATATAACCCGGGATGGTGAGCTGAGTGTTACCCAGCATAAAGCTCAAGGGGCCAGAGAGCGTCCACAAGATGCCCACGAACGACACCAGCGTGACCACCGCACGTAATAAGCCCAATGAGAGTGACAGCGAATAGGAAATAAATTGATCGACGTCTTCGGCAATCCGCTGATCCGGGTTGTCGGTGTTTTTGTCGGTCAGCTGCATGCGGTAAAAGGTGTTGTCGCGCAACCAGCGCTGAGTGAAATAGGCGGTGGCCCATTTACGCCAGCGAATTTCCAGCATTTGCTGAAACCAGATCGCGTGCACGGCAATCACGATATAAGCCGCAGCCAGATAGCCAAACTTCCACAATGCCGCTTTAAACGCCGGCAGATTGTAGTCTTGCAGCGAGTTGTAAAACTCGTTATTCCACTTATTAAACTGCACATTCATGAACACCACGCCCAGAGATAGGCTGATGATCACCAGCAGCAGCCCCCAGGCATAGTATTTGTCTTCCGACACCCAATAGGGTTTGGCAATGCGCCAGAAATTACGGAACAAATGGCGCACGGTCGGCGCGCGTTCAACGTGATCGGTCATGCGTAGCTCCGGGTGGCAAGATTAGCGGCAGGGTTTTTGCGTCCAAGCCTTTTTATTGCCCCGGCGGCATTGCCAGTCTTGGGTCACACTATTAATCAGCCACACCCCGGCCTGCGGCTCGAAATTAAGCACAAAGCGATAACGCTGAGTCGCCACGCTATCGTCCAGCAGGCCCTCTTTGGTGAGGGTCAGATTCACCTGATTAAACTCTTCCGCGCTGGGGCTTTGCTGCTGGATATTCAAGCGCTGATATTCACCGATGCCATATTCATTGGCGACGCGATCGAGCAAATAGTCATACACTACCTGCACCGGCGCCTGGCCCTGTTTGCCTTTGGCAATGACCACGGCAGGGGTTGTGGCAGATTCAGCCGCCATGGCAAGACTAGACACACATACACAAGCGGCCAACAGGGAAGCGCGTAATACGTTCATCATTACTCCTTGATCAATGGCAAACACAGGCCGGACAGCGATACGCTGCCCGGCCTTGAGGGAAACACCAGCGGTTTACTTCGCCCAGCTGTCTTTCAGGGTTACGGTGCGATTAAATACCACTTTTTCACCCGGCTGATGATCATAGCGATCGGTCACAAAATAGCCCAAACGCTCGAACTGATAGCGGGTTTCCGGGGCCGCATCACGCACGCACGGCTCCACAAAGGCCGTAACCGTCTTCAATGATTCAGCATTAATAAACTGCTTGAAATCGACATACTGGCCGTCTTCACCGCGCACCGCATCCGGGCGTGGCTCGGTAAACAGGCGCTCATACAAGCGCACTTCGGCCTCGATGGCGTGCTCGGCCGAAATCCAGTGGATCACGCCTTTCACTTTGCGGCCTTCGGGGTTTTGACCCAGGGTATTCGGGTCGATCGAACATTTGAGCTCAATCACTTCGCCGTTGGCGTCTTTCACCACTTCATCGCACTTGATCACGTAGGAGTAGCGCAGGCGCACTTCGCCGCCCAAGGTCAGGCGTTGCCAGCCTTTCGGGGGCTCTTCGGCAAAATCATCACGCTCAATCCACAGCGTCGGCGCAATCGGGATTTCGCGCTCGCCCATTGCTTCGTGATGCGGATGAAATGGCGCGCTTCGGCTGCCGGTGACGCCCGGCTCGAAATTCGTCAGCGTTACTTTCAGCGGGTTCACCACCGCGATCACGCGTGGGCTTTCGCCCTCCAGCGTTTCGCGCACTGCGCCTTCCAAAATGGAAAAGTCGATGATGTTTTCGCCCTTGCTCACGCCGATGCGCTGCGCGAACAGGCGAATACCCGCCGGGCTGTAACCACGACGCCGCATGCCGCTGATGGTGGTCATGCGCGGGTCATCCCAGCCATTAACCAGCCCTTCGGTCACCAGCTGATTGAGTTTGCGTTTCGAGGTAATCGAATACAGCAATTCGAGGCGCGAAAACTCGATCTGTTGTGGGTGGCAGCCAATCGAAATATTGTCCAGCACCCAGTCATACAGCGGGCGATGGTCTTCAAATTCCAGCGTACACAGGCTGTGGGTAATGCCTTCCAGCGCATCGGAAATACAATGCGAATAGTCGTACATCGGGTAGATGCACCACTGATCACCGGTTTTGATGTGCGTGGCGCGTTTGATGCGGTAGAACACTGGGTCGCGCAAATTCAGGTTCGGCGAGCCCATATCGATTTTCAGGCGCAGAGTTTTACTGCCGTCTTCGAATTCGCCGTTTTTCATGCGCTCAAAGAGGTCAAGGTTTTCTGCAACCGAGCGATCACGGTAAGGGCTGTTGCGACCTGGCTTTTGAAAATCGCCACGGTATTCGCGCATTTGCTCGGCATTAAGCTCGCACACATAGGCCTTGCCAGCTTTGATCAGCTCGATGGCAAAGGCGTGCAATTGCGGGAAATAATCCGAGGTATGGCGCACATTGCCATGCCAGTCAAAACCCAGCCAGCGCACATCGGCTTCGATGGCTTTGGCGTATTCGTCGTTTTCTTTTTCCGGATTGGTGTCATCCATGCGCAGATTGCAGCGCCCCTGATAATCCTGCGCAATGCCGAAATTCAGGCAGATCGATTTGGCGTGACCAATGTGCAGATAGCCATTGGGCTCGGGCGGGAAACGGGTCTGGATGGCCTGATGCTTGCCACTGGCGAGATCACTATCAATGATTTGGCGAATGAAATTGCTCGGCGTCGCCGCTGCTTGTTCTTGGCTCATAGCACTCGGAAAGTCAAAAGTAGATTTAACCCGTGATTCTACCAAAGCCGCCGCTGCCCTGCCGAGCTGATCGCATCGGCGTGCACATTGGCGCGCGCGAAGCCGACGCTCCGGGCGGCTGTAGGCAAATCACACGGGCATAAAAAATGGCGGGCCGGGCCCGCCACACAGATACCATACAGGGTATCAACCCCAAGCGCTTATCTAATAAGCGCCACAGGGCTATACCCAACAGATTTAGATTTCAGCTTGCGGATCTTCTGGCACTTCGGCTGGCAGCACTAAATTGAGCACCATGGCCAGAATACTCACCAAGCCCACACCGATCAGGCTGAAATTACCCACCTGCACCATCAAACCACCAATCCCGCAGGTCAGCACCACCGACACAATCACCAGATTACGTGGTGCCATCAGGTTCACTTTGGCGTCGATCAGGGTTTTCAGGCCAATTGAAGCGATGGTCCCAAACAGCAGCACCATAATTCCGCCCATCACCGGCAGCGGAATCGACGTCAGCACGGCATTAAATTTGCCAAAGAAGGCCAGAATCACCGCCAGCACCGCGGCATAGGTCATGATTACCGGATTGAAATTGCGGGTGATCATCAGCGCGCCGGTGACTTCGGCATACGTGGTAATCGGCGGGCCGCCGATCAGGCCGGCAAAACACACCCCTGCGCCGTCGCCACTGAGGGTGCGATGCAAACCGGGTGATTGGGTGTAATCGGTGCCGGTGACTTTACCCAGCGCCATCACGCCGCCAATGTGCTCGATACACGGGGCAATTGCCACCGGCAGCATAAACAGCGCCGCGGCCCAATTCACCTCGGGCGAGACAAAATGCGGCATGGCAAACCATGGTGCATTGATGATCTGCTCAAAATTCACCACACCCAGAAAGCAAGCGGCGATGTACCCCACTACCACACCCGACAGAATCGGCACCAACCGCAGCATGCCACCAGCAAAAACCGACACTACAATCGTCGTCGCCAGCGAAATCGCCGCCAACAGCAGTGAGGTCGCATACGGCACCAGCTGTTTACCGCCGCCCTGCCCCATGGCCATGCCCGAAGCGGCCACCGCCACGGACAAACCAATTACCATAATCACCGGGCCAATCACCACCGGCG
The DNA here is from genome assembly GCF_000799095.1 of Chitinibacter sp. ZOR0017. Classification (NCBI taxonomy): domain Bacteria; kingdom Pseudomonadati; phylum Pseudomonadota; class Betaproteobacteria; order Neisseriales; family Chitinibacteraceae; genus Chitinibacter; species Chitinibacter sp. ZOR0017. Next base: position 64,236 of record NZ_JTLG01000010.1, read on the forward strand.
GCAGCAATTTATGAATAAAGCCCATGCCGCGCCAGCGAATCAGCCCCGCCACCACGAAATACATAAAACCGGCGAAAAACAGCCCGAACTGCGTCGCGCCCTGCCCCCAGGTTTGCATCGAAAAGATGATGGGGCCAATAAAGGCGAAGGAAGAACCCAAGAAAATCGGCACTTCCCGGCGGGTAAGAAATTGGAACATCAAAGTGCCAACGCCAGCCCCCAGCAAGGCCATGGCCGGATTGAGGCCGGTGAGCAATGGCACCAGCACCAGCGCGCCGAAGGCCACAAACAGAATTTGCGCGCCGGAGATAAATTGTTTGAGTTGGGCGAACATGCTCAGTCCTTGTTGATGGTGCCGAAGATTTTATCGCCGGCATCACCCAGCCCCGGAATAATGTAGCCTTGCTCATTCAGATGCGAATCCAGCGAGGCCGCCACAATCTGCACATCGGGGTGAGCTTCATTCACCAGCTTCACACCTTCCGGTGCCGCCACCATCACCACCGCAATAATTTCTTTGCAACCTTTGCGCTTGAGCATATCGATAGTCGCCACCAGCGAGCCACCTGTGGCCAGCATCGGGTCGATAATCAGCGCCAAACGATCGTCGAGGCTACCGACAAATTTCTCGAAATACGGCACCGGTTGCAGGGTTTCTTCATCGCGCGCCAGACCCACCACACTGATCTTGGCCGAAGGCACCAGATCGAGCACCCCATTGAGCATACCCAGACCGGCCCGCAAAATCGGCACCACGGTCAGTTTTTTGCCCTTGATCTTTTTCACCTGCACGTCGCCACACCAGCCTTGAATCGTGACGTCTTCCAGCGCCAGCTCACGCGTGGCTTCATAGGCCAGCAAACGGGCCAGCTCTTCGGTCAGCAGCCGGAATTTATTGGTCGAGACATCGGCTTCCCGCAACAGGGCCAGCTTGTGCTGCACCAGCGGGTGTTTCACTACGGTGATTTGCATGATTTTTATCCTTGTTTTGATGCCGCCATTGTAAGGATTTACGGCCGGAATACTATTGAGGAAATTCCTGTCATTGCAGGGGATTTGCGCCACATCAAGCCCGCCTGCGCCACCCTGCCAACTCAGCGCGCCAACCCCCAGCTCATCTTAGCAGGCGGCTTTGTCTCTGCCTGCGCTGGCGGCCAATACCCAATAAAAAACCTCCGCAAGCGGAGGTTTAAAGGGCGATGAGATTAACCGTTGTGATCCAGACGCTCAGCCAGCGGAATCTGGCTCGCCAAGACTTTATCCACCCGATGCCCATCCATATCGACCACTTCGAGCGACCAATCGGCCCACTGCGCAATATCGCCGGTGCGCGGCAAGCGCCCCAAGAGCAGCATTAACATCCCGCTCAGGGTGTGGTAGCTGTTTTTATCTTCATCCGGCACGCTGGCCAGTTGCAGGCGATCTTTCAATTCGGGCAGCGGGATCAGGCCATCGAGTAGCCATGAGCCATCGGCGCGCTGCACTGCCCACGCGTCTTCCAGATTGGCCGGGGTAAATTCGCCAGTCAGGACTTCCAGTACGTCCTGCAAGGTCACCAGCCCTTGCAGTTCGCCATATTCATCCACCAGAAATACCATTTCCACGCCCGACGAGCGCATTTGCGCCAGAAGCTCCAGGCCCGTTAGCGTTTCCGGTACAAACACACAGGGTTTAAGCTGCGCCGAAAGATCCACCGCTTCGCCATGCAGTACTTTTTTCAGGATTTCGCGGGTAGAGAGCACACCCAGCAATTGCTCCAGCCCACCGCGGCACACCGGAAAGCGCGAATAATCGGCTTGCGCCACTTTGGCGAGGTTGTCTTCCAGCGGGTCGGCCAGATCCAGAAACACCATATCGCCGCGCGGGATCATCAGCGATGTCACCATCCGATCATCCAGCCGCAATACGTTGCGTACCATTTCATGCTCATGCGCTTCAATCACGCCGGCTTGCGAGCCTTCAACCAGCACGGCATCGATTTCATCCTGGGTCACCGCTTGCCCGCCCTGCTGATCAGCGCCGAGGATTTTCAACACACTGGTAGTCGAGAAAGACAGCAGCCGCACAAACGGCCGGGTAAGCAGGGCCAAACCGCGCAGTGGGCGCGACACCAGGCAGGCGATGGCTTCGGGGTTGAGTTGGCCCAAGCGCTTGGGCACCAATTCGCCTAAGATAATCGAGAAATACGTTACCGAGACCACCACGCAGATGGTGGCGCTGTTGTCGGCCAGATGCTCCGGCACGCCAAAGGTCATCAGCCAATCGGCAAACGGTGCCGCCAGGACCGATTCACCGACAATACCACTCAGGACGCCAATCGAAGTAATCCCGATCTGCACAGTGGACATGAATTTGGTGGGGTCTGCGCCCAGCTCGAGCGCGACTGCTGCGCCGCGATTGCCGCCTTCTGCCAGTTTGCTCAACCGCGCCTTGCGTGCGGTGACCAGCGCGATTTCGGACATCGCAAACAGGCCATTCAGGACAATCAGGCCCAGCAGAATAAAGATTTCCATACGGGATATTCAATTAAACGAAGACGGAGTGGATATTGTTGCAGAAGTTCCCGTCTTCAAGTTTAAGTGGGCGCCAGGCGCCTAGATCTCACCCCATTTGCGCAACAGATTGTGATACACGCCCGTAAGGCCGATGGCGGTGGCGTTATCCCCCTGCTCCAGCCGTAATTGCCGGATGTGGGTATCGAGCTCAAACAGCAAGCCGCGCTCGCCCTGATCGCGGATCATGCTTTGCATCCACATAAATGAGGCCATCCGCTGGCCGCGCGTAATCGGCTCCACCCGGTGCAAGCTACTGGATGGATACAGCACCATATCGCCGGCAGCCAGTTTCACTTCGTGCAGGCCATAGGTGTCTTCAATCACCAGCTCGCCGCCATCGTATTCTTCCGGCTCGCTAAAAAACAGCGTGGCCGATAAATCCGAGCGCACCCATTCGCCGGTGAGCGTCATACGGCGCATGGCGTTATCCACGTGCATGCCAAAACTCATGCCCTCGCCATAGCGGTTAAACAGCGGTGGGAAAATCCGCTTGGGCAAGGCGGCCGAGAAAAACAGCTCGTTTTTTTCCAGCGCCGCCAGAATAATCGCCCGCACGGCCTCGGCGGCCGGCTCGTCATTGGGCAATTGTTCATTGTTTTTAACCTTGGCCGACTGGCTACCCGCCGTGATCCGGCCATCCAGCCAGGCGGCGTTGTCCAGCAACTGGCGACAATGGCGCACCTGCTCGGCGGTGAGAACTTGCGGAATATGCAGCAACATGATGATTCTCCAATTTTAAAACTGTTTTTCTCAAGGCCCGCGCGGCAGACATTCAGAAAAACAGACCGGGAATGCACGCATTCCCGGCTGTGATTCAAACATACCTAGGCATGTATACCTAGATAACGCTTGATTTATATAGGCTTAGAACTTATACCCAACAGTCACACGCGCTGCGCGACCGGTACCTGGCACAGCAAAGCCTGCATACAGACCTTCATAGTGGTCGGTATCAAACAGGTTGTACACGTTCAGCTGTACGCTCAGATCACGGTTAGACCATTCGGCCATCGCATCCCAGCGGACATAACTTGGCAGATACACCACATTATCCGTACCGGTATAGCGTTTACCCATGGCATTAAAGCCGCCGCCCAGTTTCCAGTTGCCATCGATTTGATAAGTCGTCCAGACATTACCGGTATAACGTGGCGCATTATCCGGCATATTGCCTTCGCGTGATTTCGGCGTTGCACCGGCCACTTTATCAATCACCGGATCCATCAGTGCCACACCGGCAAAGACTTGCCATTTATCCGTCAGGCGACCGGCGGCTTCCAGCTCAACCCCGTCGGTATGGCGTTTGCCAGACAGCAGGTAAGGCTTGGCCACGCCGACTTCAATGTCGGTTTGCCGTTCGTTGGTTTTCACCGTACGGAACAGCGCAGCGCGCAGGGCCAAATCGCCATCAAACAGATTCCATTTCCCGCCCAACTCGTAGTTGGCGTTCTTTTCTGGATCGGTTTTCTCGCCGCGTGGATCGGTCGAGTAGGCTTCAGCCGATGGGTTGAACGAGGTACCGTAAGACAGGTAGTACGATTGCTGCTGATCTGGCTGGTAGATCAGGCCGGTACGCCAGCTCCATACATTGTCGGTACGGCCCAGACGACTGGTTTGCACGCCGTTCGCATCGCGGTTTTCGGTATGGGCTTTGAAGTTGTCAAAACGCGCGCCCAGCAGGATCTTCCATTTGGTATCCAGATCAATCATGTCCTGGAAGTAGAAGGCCACGGTGTCGGCGGTGGATTCAGCTTCACCGGTTTTCACTGGCTCAGCGCAATTGGGTACCCCACCGGTCACCGGGTTCCCCACCGTGGTGCTTGGCAGTGCGCAGCTGGCAGTACCGCCATTCACGCGCTGGGTACGGCCCGTGCTTAGCAGGGTTTCACGGGTCAGCTCAACACCGGCCAGCACATTGTGGCGAATGGTGCCGGTTTCAAAATCCCACAACAGATCCGTTACGTTGGAGAGGATTTCCTGCTCACGCTGACGCAGCTTGCGACTGCGCGTGATTTTGGTGCTATCGCTGAGGGCTTCGCTGGTATTGGCAAACGAGATACCTGGCGCGCTCGCGCGCAGATCGAGATCATACTGGCCGTAGCGAGTGCTGTTTTTCAGTACCATATTCGGCGCCAGCTGATGCTGCACAATGGCGCTCAGTACGTCGGTACGGGTTTTTTCGCTATCGAAGTCTTTCAGACCGTAGAACGTATCGACGCGATCGATTGGCGTATTGGTACCGTGAATCGAGCTGCTGCTCGCGGTTTTGCTTGGCGTGGTGGCTTTACGGTAGTACGGCACACCATAGTCTGGCACGTTGTCTTCTTGATAGTGCAGGTAAGAGAGCGTGATTTCGGTTGGCTCACCGATGCCGATTTTCACCGAAGGCGCGAAACCCCAGCGATTCATCTCGGCGCCTTCGCGGAAGTTGCCCGCTTTCTGGCCCATGACCGTCAGACGTGCGGCAGAGCTTTCACCGATAGCGCGGTTAAAGTCGCCTTCGGCACGATAGAAGCTATCAGTGCCAATGGTCGTGCTCAGCTGATTCAGATCGCCACGAAATGGCGCTTTGCTGACTTGATTAACAATCCCGCCGGTTGAGCCACGGCCATACAGCATGGAAGCGGGGCCACGCAGTACTTCCAGCGTATCGGTGTTAAAAGTATCGCGGTTGTATTGCGCTGAATCGCGGAAGTTATCCAGATACAGATCATTGGAAGCGCCAAAGCCGCGGATACGGATACCATCGCCGCTGGCGCCGCCTTCGGCCGCATTAAAAGTCACGCCCACGGCATTGCGCAGCGCTTCTTTCAGGGTGTTGGCATCCTGATCGTGCATCACCTGATTCGTTACACTGGTCACCGACTGCGGTACATCGCGGGCTTCTTGCTTGGTGCGGCCCACGCTTACGGTTGGCGCCACATAGGTATCGGCAGTGCCATTTTGGCTGGCCTGGGTGGCTTTAACTTCAACCGTTTTCAGCTCAACCTCAGCAGCATGTGCAGTACCGGCAACAACGCCAAACAGGGCCGCAGCGGCCGGATATTTGGCCAGATGGCGGATACCCGCCGGTTTTTTCTTCGTGTCTTTCATGGTCATTTTAAGTTGTAGTTAGAGTGAATAAAACGGAAGCAGAGAGCACTTCCGGGTGATGGAAAAAACAGCAGCACTAGAAACGACAATGGCGGGGTGAACCCGCCATGTCAGTGGTCTATCGCTGAGATTTACGGCGTAGCCGCACCCTACTCGCCCGGCCAATCGGCCGGGATAGCAAAGTCAAACTCAGCGCATAGCCAGCCCCGACAGGCAGATTCACCGCGGTTCAAGCGCTTTGAACAGGAGCGCATGGCTATTTACCCCTGGCGGCCGTAGGCTCACCACTGGTCATCAGGCCGATGCGGGTCAGACCGGCGCGTTGCGCGGCGGCCATGGTTTGGGCAATCCGCTCGTATTGCACCGTTTTGTCGGCATATAAATGCACCTCGGTCAGCGGGTCGGCGGCAAAGGCAGCCGCAAAACGTGCATCGAGGCTGGCCGGATCCACCAATTGCTGCTCATCCAGAAGGCCGCCATCCGCCTGCAGCGTCAGCCGGATCGGTTGCTTGTTTTGCTCAACCACCGCTGCAGTAGCTTTGGGCAATTCCACCCGCACCGCATGCGTCATGACCGGTGCCGTGACGATAAACACCACCAACAGCACCAGCATCACATCCACCAGCGGCGTGGTATTGATTTCGGCCATCGGCGCGGCGTCTTGCTGATTAAAACTACCGAACGCCATGACCACCCTCCGTCAGCAACTGGGCATGCAGATCATGGGTAAAGCCATCCAGCTCTTGGCCAAAACGGCGGTTGCTGCGCACAAAAGCGTTGTAGGCAATCACCGCCGGAATCGCGACGGCTAGGCCGGCCGCCGTAGCCACCAGTGCTTCACCAATTGGCGCTGCAACCGTCGACAATGACGCATTACCCGCAGTGGCGATACCGACCAGCGCGTGATAGATACCCCACACCGTGCCAAACAAGCCAATAAACGGCGCCACCGAACCGGTCGTTGCCAGCCAAGTCAGGCCGCGTTCCAGCGTGGCGGTTTCCTGCCCCAAGCGGGTGCGCAGTTTGCGCACCAGATAATCATCCAGCGACACCGCCTTGCCCAAGCCACCTTCCTGATGCGCGCGATAGTGCCGCAGGCCATCGGCGCCAGCCCAGGCCAGCTTGGCCGCTGGCGCTGGATGTTTGCTGGCAAGATTTAAGGCTTCCTGCCAGTCTTTGGCTTCCCAGAAAGACTGCATAAATTGCGTTTGGTGGCGCTTAATCACCCACAGCTGCCGCGCGCGGGCCACGATCACCACCCAGCTCACAACCGACATCAAAATCAGCAGGCCAAACACCGACTGCAAAATCGGGTCGCCTGAGTGCAATACCAGCGATAAATCCATTGCTTCAATCCTTACGACTTCTCAAGTGAAAAATTCATCGGCACGATCACGGTGCCTACCACCGCTTCATCGCCCCGTTTGGCCGGTACAAACCGCCATTTTTTGACCGTAGCTTCGGCCACCGCATCCAAGCGTTGAAAGCCACTACTCTTATCGACTTCCACTTTGCTCGGTAGCCCGTCCGAGTTAACCACCACTTTCAAACGCACCAGGCCTTGCTCTCCCAGTGCCCGCGAGGCCGGCGGATAAGGCGGTTTGGGGTTATTGAGGTAATTGGCGTGAAAACTGGGGGCACTCAATACCGGCTCGGCATCGCGGGCTTTGCCTTCACGCCCCGCACCGGCTACCCCAGTATTGGCTTGCTCACTCGGCGCTGGCGCCGGCAGCTCTTTCAACTCTTTAGCACCCTCTTTCGCCGCAGCAACTTCGAGGGTGGCGGCGCGCTCAGGCGTGGCAGCCATGGCTTGCTTCACTACCGGCTTGGTGGGCTTGGCGATTTTTTCCTGCACTTTTTGCCGTACCTGCTGGATTTTTTCTTTCAGCTTGGGCAAAGGTGCCGGGGGTTTAGGTTCGGTTGGCGCGGCTTCCTGCCCCATAGGCAGGGGTACCGCCTGCAAAAACACCGGCTGCGGCTCGGCCTGTGGGCGCTGCCAGTGGGCGGCGCCATACAACAAAACCCCGTGGGCCGCTAGTACGGCCAGCATTGTTTTTGAGTTATCGAGAATCATTCCCAAATATTACCGAGTTTGATTCTCATCTGCAACAGTTTTTGAGAATTATTACCATTAGCAAATAAAGACATAGCCATGCAAGCATACCGTCAGCATAAACGGGGTATTGCCCACAATGGCATAGTGGGATTAGCCTAGTGAGTAATACCCTATGGGGGCAATGGGTACGATCACTTCGCTTGCAGCAACACCTGCTGCGCCACTTCCACCAGGCGCCGCGTAAGCCGTTCCAGCCGCGGGGATTGCACTTTCCAGTGATGCCAATGCAGCATCACATCGGTGGGCTGATCGGGCGCCAAATCAATCAGCTCACCCCGCGCGATCAGCGGATCGGCCTGCAGATGCGGCACCATCCCGCAGCCTAGCCCCAGCAAAATCGCCTGCAGATAGGGCTCGCTCGCCGGCACATGATGCTCAGGGTAAGCCCCGGGTCGCAGGCCAAAGCGCTGCTGCAGAAAATCGGCTTGCAGCGCATCCTTGCGGTTAAACACCATCACCGGCGCCAGCCGCGCTGCTTCGCGGCTGTAGCCGCCGGCAAACCAGCGGGCATGAAACTGCGGCGAGGCCAACATGCGGTAGCGCAAAATGCCCAGCGGATGCACCAAGCAGCCTTGCATTGGTTGCGGCTCGGAGGCCACGCAGGCCAGGGCCTGCCCTTCCTGCATCAGGGCATGGGTGTGATCCTGATCGTCTACCGTGAGGCTGAGTAGCACATTCTCGCTGATCAGAAAATCACTGATCGCGGGCAATAACCAGGTGCTGAGCGTATCGGCATTCACCGCCAGCGGTACACTCAAGGTCGCCGAGGCGGCCCCAGAAAACCCGGCCAGAAAATCTTGCTCCAGCAAACGGGCGCGGCGCAAATATTGCACCAGCTGTTGCCCGGCCAAGGTGGCCCGACAGGGCCGCGAGCGCACCAGCAAGGGCGTCCCCAGCGCGGTTTCCAGCTGACGCACCCGCTGCGACACCGCCGACGGGGTGAGATGCAGCTTGGCGGCCGCCTGTTCAAAGCTGCCGCTATCCATCACGGCCAGCAAGGCTTCGGTCTGTTTGTGATCAAACTGCATAGCGGCTCCGGCTGGGCTTAATATTTAATTATTTTAATGGTAAACAAAGAAATTTAAATATTCTTCATCTTTGGCCCGCCCTTGCGCACAATCATGCCAATTGGATCAAACAATGTGTGTAGATGATGAATAGCAGTGTGTTTTTTCAAGGCATGGGCCTGTGCGCCAGCCTGATCATGGCCATCGGCGCCCAGAATGCCTTTGTGCTGCGCCAGGGCATTACCCGGCAATATATTTTCGTGGCCGCTATCACCTGCGTGCTGTGCGATTTCGTGCTGATGGCCGCAGGGATGTTGGGCATGGGCAAAATGCTGCAAATGCTGCCGGGCTTGCAAGCGTGGATGGCGCTGGGTGGCGCGCTATTTGTGTGGTGGTTTGGCTGGGGCGCCTTGCAGAAAGCTTTTCGTCCTCAGGCCATGCAGCTGGATACCCAAACTGAACAGCAGCAAACCACCAAGAGCGTGATTTTGGCCGCGCTGGGCTTTTCGCTACTGAACCCGCATGCGATTCTCGACACAGTGGTGCTGGTCGGCGGCATTGGCGCGCAGCAAGCGCCGGCCAATCAGCCAATGTTTCTACTGGGCGCGGTGAGCTTTTCCTGCCTGTGGTTTTTCTCGCTGGCCTTTGGCGCCAGCAAGCTCGCTCCGCTGTTCGCCCGGCCGCTGGCCTGGCGTATTCTGGATGGCCTGATCGCGCTGATGATGGGCGCGATCGGTTTGTCGCTACTGCGTTTAAGCGGCTTTTTCCCCTTCCTCGCTTAAATCACCCTTGCGCATCTGGCCCGCTGACCAAAATTAAGGCAGCGGGCTTTTTTTATGCCCGAACAAAGGCTTAAGCGGCTTACCCACAGTTTGCCCACGCGGGCATACCCGCTTTTTGTGTACGGCGGGGATAAACAGCCCTCATTGCCACCCGCCTTGAGTAAGCGCATATGCTATGCACGACTCACCGCCCGCCAAAAATGCGCGCCAAACCAGCTAGCCCGGCCAAATCCAGCCACTTCCGGCAATAAAACACAGCGACCACACTCAGCGCCTAAAATTTAGGCACCATCAAGATCCACTGCCATATCATCGACTTACCGCATTGCTCCACAGCTTATGCCCGCAGCTGTGCCCGTCCGGCGGGGATAAAGCGCAGGGCTTGGTGTTTAACACCCTGATGCTGAGCCAGCCTCACAGCCGCCGGCGCCGGTGTGGCTTGCCACCACGCACACTGATTAAAAAACAGTCAAACCAGACAAACATCAAGCAATCAATCACTTAGCCCAACTACCCACAGCTTGCTCACCTGGCTGTGCCCGCCCGGCGTGGATGAATTGCCACAAGCTGATGTTATTGCCTATTTTTTAGGCAGCCGCATTTTATGCCGCCAGATCAAGCTATTAGCTGGCTCATCCACAGCTTATGCCCGCAGCTGCCCCCGTCTAGCGGGGATGAATGACTCAACAAGCTGGGCGGGGCTTAGTCTGCGGCTGGGATAAAGTTACCGGCGCTGCTGGGGCAGGATCAGAATGAACATGGCGGCCCCCTGAGCCCAGCCCAATTGCTTATTTTTTAATCACCCAACATTTTCATTATGGATACAGCGGCTTAGCTTAGTTACCCACAGCTTACCCCATGCACTATGCCCGCTGCGGGTGAGTAAATCACGGCGTACTGCCCGATTTTGCACCAATCTAGCACTTTGCCGGCAGATCAAGGGCTTAGCGAGACTATCCACAAGCGCGGGCGCGCTTTATCCACGCAAGGGGTGGATAATTCACGATTTCGGCGGCCAAGGTTGAACTCCCGTCAGGGCTCGGCCACAATGCATACCAATAGCAGTATCGGGCGCCAAGCCTGCTAATCCGCCATTTCACAGCCATACCCCCACGCGAGCCATTGCCATGAATATTGAAAAAGTCATTTTCGGTTTTTTTATTTTGCTGGCCTGCACGTTAAATTTCGGCTTTGTGCTCGGACAGATCGATGTGCCACATCAGCATGATGTGTTTGAGCTGTTTGCCGCGATCGTGATCAATTTCATCGCCACTGCACTCAAGTTTGGGGATCGCACCCAGGTCGGCGCGCTGCACCTGGCCACGAGCCTAGTTGCCGATCTGCAACTGGTGACGGCGGCGCTGGTGTGGGGCCACGCGGAATATGTCAGCGGCACCGGCATGACCCCGGCCGTCACCTCGATGGTGGTTTCGTTCGCAGCCGGCGCACTGGCAGCCAATGTGGTGTCGGTGGTGCTGCTGATCGGCGAAACGCTGCAGCATCGCCGCTAAGCGGATTAAGCCGGTATGGATGGCATTTTCTTTTTAATGCTGCGGCGCTTGCGCGCGCCCATCGTGATGCTGATCGCGATTTACGGCATTGCCGTGCTGGGCTTGGTCTTGATCCCCGGCGTGGATGATCAGGGCCGGCCCTATCACATCGATTTTTTCCACGCTTTTTACTTTATTAGCTATACCGCCACCTCGATTGGCTTTGGCGAGATTCCGCATCCATTTACCTATCAGCAGCGCTTGTGGGTGCTGTGCTGCATTTATCTGGCGGTGACCGGCTGGGCCTACGCGATTGGCTCAATCTTTGGGCTAATGCGCGATGAAACGCTGCGCAAAGCGATTGCCCAGGCGCGCTTTCGCCGCAAAGTGCGCCAGTTGGCCGAGCCGTTTTACCTGATCTGTGGCTATGGCCAGACCGCCCGCCTGCTGTGCAAGGTGCTGGATGATCTGGATATCCGCTTTGTGATCATCGAGCAGCGCGAAGAGCGAGTGAACGAGATTGCGCTGGCCAATTTTCGCTTTGACACCCCCTGCTACGCCGGCGATGCGGCCAACCCGGAAATATTAAAAATAGCCGGCATTGAGCACCCGCAGTGCATCGGCATCTTGGCGATTACCGGCAACGAAGAGGCCAATCTGGCGATCGCGATTGGCGCTTATGTATTACGACCGAAGTTACTGTCGATTTGCCGCAGCCGCAATCAAGCGGTGGCGGACAATATGGCCTCGTTTGGCGCCAACAAGGTAATCAATCTGTTTCAAACCGTGGGGCGCAAATTCAGCCGCCGCCTGCAGCAGCCGCAAGTGACGCGGGTATGCGATATTCTGGCTGATTTTCCCGGCAATCCGATTGTGGAAGAGCCCAGCCCGCCGGTGGGGCATTGGGTGATTGTCGGCTACGGGCGCTTTGGCGCCGCCGTGCATGGCTCGCTGCTACGCGCGGGCTGCACCGTTACCGTGATAGACCCAGAGCCGCAAGCGCAGCTGGCGCCTGCCGAATTTATTCAGGCGCTGGGCGTGGATGCCGCCTCGCTCAAGGCTGCTGGTATCGAGCGCGCGGTGGGCCTGCTGGTGAGCCATGATCACGATGCGAATAATCTGTCGGCGCTGGCCACTGCACGGGAAATCAACCCGCAGCTCTTTACCGTGGCGCGGCAAAACCTCACCCACAATCACCTACTGTTTGAAGCCTTTAAACCCAATATCACCTCGATCCGGGCGCAGATTATTGCGCACGAGTGCTTGCGCGCGATGGAAAACCCGCTGCTGGCGGATGCGATGGCGTTGATTCAGCAGCAAAGTGAAGACTGGGCCGCCGAGTTTTTGCCGCAGCTGCACCAGCTGTGCGCAGGCCAGGTGCCGGAAATCTGGAGGGTGCGCTTTAATGCCCAAAACACCTCCGCCGTGCACGCCATGCTGGCGCAGCCCACGCCGCCGCTGCAAATCGGCCATTACACCCACGATGCGCTCAATCATGGCGATACGCTACGCTGCGTGGCGCTGTTGCACCGGCATGCGGGGGTGGATCAGCTCTTGCCCGCCAGCAGCACGCGGCTGCAATTTGGCGATGAAGTGCTGTTTATTGGCGATCACCATGCGCGGCTGGCCCACGCCGCAGTGCAAGAGAACATCGGCCTGCTCGATTACATTCGCACCGGTGAAGAGCAACCACAAGGCTGGCTATTCCGCCGCTGGGCCCAGTGGCAACAAGAGCGGCAACGCGAACGGCAACGGAACCGCGAGCTGGATCAGGAACGGGATCCGGCAGCGGCCGCCACCCACACACCGCCGAACGAAAATGCCTAAAAAACAGGCAGCAACATTTTCCCCTTGCAGATCAGGCCACTAAAGCGCTTGTCCACAACTTACCCCAGCGGCTGTGCGCAGCCCACGGGGATAAGCTAATTTTGCTGGGCGCACCTGCACAAAAATTAGGCATCATTAAAAAACATCACCGGCACAATGGCTTAGCCCACTTACCCACAAGCTATACCAAAGCCTATGCACGCGGGCTGTGTACAGGACAAGTGAATAGCTAAAACGCGCAATCTCAGCGGGCCTTTCGCGCACCTAGCGCCCGTGGGCACATCTGGGAAAACAGCGAGCTTTCAATGTAGCGCCCGCCACAGCTGCCCCATTATTCACCACAGTTCACAGCAAATTACGCGGTGCGCCGGTGAGATAGCCCGCGATATTGTCGATCAGCTGATCAGCCAAAGTTTGCATGGTTTCCACGCTGGCCCAAGCCACATGCGGCGTGATCAGTAGATTCGGCAATTGTACGTCCAACAGTGGATTGCCCTGCCGCGGTGGTTCGCTACTCAGCACATCCAGCCCTGCGCCTGCAATGTGCCGGCGGTGCAGCGCGGCCAGCAGTGCCGCTTCATCCACAATGCCGCCGCGCGCGGTGTTCAGCACAATCGCCGAAGGCCGCAACAGCGCCAGCTCTGCGGCACCAATCAGGCCACGGGTGTCGTCGGTGAGCGGGCAATGAATGCTCAACACATCGGCGGTGCGCAGCGCCTCCTCCCACGGCAAATAGCCGGGGCGGGTTTCAGGCTGGCCTTTGCGGCCGGCAAAAAACACCTGCATGCCAAAAGCGGCGCCCAATTTCGCCGTGGCCCGCCCCAGCGCCCCACTGCCCACCAGCACCAGCCGGCTGCCGGCCAGATCATGCGGCGGCTCGAGCGCCGGATTGGCCGGCAGGCAAAAACCGCTGGCGTTTTGCCATTCGCCCGCTTGCACCCGCTGCCGGTCACTGAGTAATTGCCGCCGCAAGGCCAGCATTAGCATTAGGGTATGTTCCGCAACGCCATGAATGGCGTAGTCTCGGATATTACACACCCCCACCGTATGCGCACGGCAGGCGGCGATATCGATATTATTAAACCCGGTGGCCGCCACGGCGATCAGCCGCAGCTGCGGCAGCTGGCTTAGCATCTCGGCCGTGATCGCGACTTTATTGGTCACCGCCACCGTCGCCCCTTGCAAGCGCGCCACCACTTCATCGGCGCGGGTGTGGGCATGATTGACCCAGCGATGGGGTAGCGGTAAGGGTTTAAGCGGCACCGGCAAAGTAGCGGCATCCAGAAATACAATCAGCGGTTCGGTCATCAGGCATCCAGTCGGCGCGGTGGCGCCGAACTTAAAAATCGACAAGTGGGTACATTATTGCGCCGTGACCGGCTGCAAATGCTGCTGGGCAAAGGCCTGCAGTGCGGCGCCCAGTGCGCGGGCGGGGCGAGTTTGCCGCGCCCAGTGATGCCAGTACAGCGGCACATTGGCCGCCAACTCGGGCCAGGCTTGCAGCTGGCCGGCGGCCAAGCCGGCGGCGGCCTGCTGCTGCGGTACCACGGCGTAGGCCAAGCCCGCCTGCGCGGCGGCAAAGAGGGCATTACTTTCGGGGATCACATGGCAGGGATACTGGCCTTCCAGCAGGCCCCAGCGTTCGCGTAGCAGGCGGCGGTGCAGGCTTTCTTTATGCCCAAACACCGCCGCCGGCGCGGCGGCCAAGGTGGCGCAGCTAAGGCCAGCGCTGAAGTAATCATGGCTAAAGCCCGGCGTAGCCACGCCGATGTACTCCATACTCCCCAGCGGTATTACCCCACAGCCAGCCACCGGGCTGGCTTGCGTGCTAATACACCCAGAGACTTCGCCTGAGCGCAGCAGATCAAGCGTATAGGCTTCATCATCGACCACGCAATCGAGCAAGAGCTGCGCCTCGCCCAGCGCCAGCGCCAAAGCGGGCAACAAACCCAGCGCCAGCGTATCGGCATTCACCCCCACCCGCAGGGTGAGCCAGCTGCGGCTGGCGGGCTCGGCGCGTAATTGCTCGCTCAGCTCTCCTTCCAGTGCGCGCACTTGCCGCACATGGGCCAGCAATTTTTCGCCGGTGGGCGTGGCCGAGAGCGGCGTATCGCGGCGGAGTAGCACTTCGCCGTGGCGCTCTTCCAGCTGGCGAATGCGCTGTGAAATGGCCGATGGCGTCAGATGCAGGCGTTTAGCGGCGGCCTCGAAGCTGCCGCAGCGCAGCACCATATCCAGCGCATCGAGCAATTTGTAATCCAACATAAGCCAATTTCGGGTGGGCAGAGAATTTATCGTTTTACCACGGATAAGGGCTCTGTTTGAATAGCCGCATCACCACTTGACTGCAATGATCTGGAGTTTGCCATGAAACCGCTGAATGGCCCGCAACTGGCCCGCCTCGCTGCCGAACACGGCACCCCGTTCTGGACTTATGACGCGGCCGTGATCCGCGAGCGCATCAGCCAGCTGCAGGTGTTTGACACCATTCGCTTTGCACAAAAGGCCAACTCCAATACCCATATCCTGCGCCTGATGCGCGCGCAGGGCGTGAAGGTGGATTCGGTATCACTGGGCGAAATCGAGCGCGCGCTGGCCGCCGGTTTTCAGGCCGGCCCCGACAGTGACGACATTGTTTTTACCGCCGATTTGCTGGATCGCGCCACCTTAGACCGCGTGGTTGAGCTGGATATTCAGGTCAATTGCGGCAGCCCGCAGATGCTGGAGCAGCTGGGCCAGGCGCACCCGGGCCACCGCGTGTGGCTGCGGATCAACCCCGGCTTTGGCCACGGCCATAGCCAGAAAACCAATACCGGCGGCGAGCAAAGCAAGCACGGCATCTGGCATGAACAGCTACCGCAAGCGCTGGCGCTGATCGAGCAATACCAGCTCGATCTGGTGGGCCTGCATATGCACATTGGCTCGGGCGTGGATTACAGCCATTTGCAGGAAGTATGCGCAGCGATGGTGGCGCAAGTGAAAGAATCGGGCCGCGATATTCGTGCGATTTCCGCTGGCGGCGGCTTGTCGATTCCGTATCGGGTGGGCGGCGAGCGCATCGATACCGCGCATTATTTCAGCCTGTGGGATGCGGCGCGTAAAGAAATCGAAGCCCATCTGGGCCACCCTGTGCATCTGGAAATCGAGCCGGGCCGCTTCCTGGTGGCCGAAAGCGGCAAGCTGGTGGCCGAAGTGCGGGCGAAAAAAGATGTTGGCAATAATCATTTTGTGCTGGTGGATGCCGGTTTTTCTGATCTGATGCGCCCGGCCATGTATGGCAGCTACCACGAGGTGAGCGTACTGCGCGCCGATGGCAGCGCCGCCACTGGCGAGCTGCGCGCTACTGTCCTGGCCGGCCCTTTGTGCGAATCGGGCGATGTATTTACCCAGGAAGAAGGCGGCGTGGTCACCCCGCGCGCCCTGCCTACCGCCGAAATTGGCGACTTGGTGGTGTTTCACGATGCCGGCGCCTACGGCGCGAGCATGTCGAGCAACTACAACACCCGCCCATTGATTGCCGAGCTGCTGCAAGAGGGCGACAGCGCGCGGCTGATTCGCCGCCGGCAAAGCATTGCCGAGCTGTTGGCACTGGAAACCGAGCTGGCGGCCGACTAAGGCAAGGGCATTAATTAATAGCGGCCACGCGCCGCACTCCCCTACAATGGCTTGCACTATCTGCAAGCCATTGTCATGTCTACGGCCCGGTGGGCCGTTTGTTGGGAGTTTCTATGCCACCTATTCCGATTGGCCTTTATGGCACGCTGGTTGCCGCCTCGCTGGTGCTACTACTGGGCCGGCTGTTAGTGGAAAAAACCGCACCGTTAAAAGCCTTTACCATCCCCGAGCCGGTGGCCGGTGGCCTCCTGGTGGCGGGCCTATTGCTGCTGGCTCAGCAAGTAGCCGGGGTAACCGTCAAATTCGATACCAGCATTCAAACCCCGCTGATGCTGGCCTTTTTTGCCACTATTGGTCTCTCGGCTAATCTGGCTAGCCTGCGTGCCGGCGGCAGAGTGATGGTGAAATTCCTCGGCGTGGTGCTGGGCCTACTTTTGCTGCAAAACATCATCGGGATTAGCCTGGCCAATCTTTTAGGCCTGCCCGGCCATTTGGGCCTGCTGGCGGGCTCGATTACCCTCTCGGGCGGCCACGGCACTGGCGCGGCCTGGAGCAAGGTCTTTAGCGAGCAATTTGGTATCAATGGCGCGACCGAGCTGGCGATGGCCTGCGCCACGTTTGGGCTGGTCTTGGGCGGGCTGATCGGTGGACCGGTAGCGAAAATCCTGCTTAAAAAAGTCACGCCACCTGGCGCCGAGCATAATCAAGATCAAGACCCGGGTATGTTTGAAGAGCCACAAGCCACACGCCTGATCACCGTGAATTCCTTTATCGAATCACTGGCACTGATCGTCTTAAGCCTGGCCGGTGGGCATATGTTGGCCGAAGCACTGGCCGGCACGGCATTTGAGCTACCCACCTTTGTGTGCGTGCTGTTTAACGGCGTGTTGCTGCGCAATGTACTGTCGGGTCTGGGCTGGTATCAGGTCTTTGATCGTGAAATTTCGGTACTGGGCAATGTAAGCCTGTCGCTGTTTCTGGCCATGGCACTGATGAGTTTGCGCCTGTGGGAGCTGGCAAACCTAGCCTTGCCGATGCTACTGATCCTGCTGGTGCAAGCCTTGGCGATGGGCGCCTACGCGATGTGGGTGACTTTCCGGGTGATGGGCGCTAATTACGATGCCGTGGTGCTGGCCGCCGGACATTGCGGCTTTGGGCTGGGCGCCACGCCCACCGCGATTGCCAATATGCAGGCGGTCACCCATCGCTTTGGGCCTTCGCATCTGGCCTTTATTGTGGTGCCGATGGTGGGTGCGTTCTTTATCGATATTGCCAACGCCATCATCATCAAGCTGTTTATGGCTTTGCCGATTTACTAAACTGAGCAAGATCCGCACTTTCACCGCTATCCCGCTAGGAGTATTCCATGCCTTTGGCTCATGTGTATGTGGCCCCCGGTTTTGAAGAAGTTGAGCTGATCACCATCGTGGACATCTTGCGCCGCGCCGACATTAATACTCATCTGGTCAGCACCGCTGCCGCCGGGGTGGTGGCTGGCGCGCACAATGTGGGTATTGCCGCAGACCTTAGCTTTGATGAGGCTGCCAGCGAGATACCCGATCTAGTGGTGCTACCGGGGGGCGGCCCGGGCACACAGCATATGCTGGCGCATCCTTTGCTCGCTGGGCGGCTGCACAGCCAGTTTGCCGCCGGCCGGCGCGTGGCCGCCATCTGCGCCGCGCCGATGGTATTGGCCAAAGCTGGGCTGTTGCGCGATTTGGCCGCCTGCTGTTTTCCTGGTTGCGAAGCGACATTGAGCGAGCATGGCGCCAAAGTCAGCGCCTTTAATGTGGTCACCGATGGCCTAATCACCACCTCACGCGGCCCGGCCACCGCGGGCTTATTTGCTCTCGAGCTGGTTCGCCAGCTGCGCGATGATGCCACCGCCAGCGCCGTTGGCCGCGCCATGCTGTATCTCTAAAACGCCTGAACCCGCGGGGAAGAGCCGATACGGTAACGGGGTATTAGCATGAGGGCATTGATTCAAATAGGACTTCGAGCAATACCCATGCCATCAATTGCACACCGTCGCCACCGGGCTTGCCCTCCCCGTGGGTGATATAATGAGCGCACTGTCTGTTTAGAGTTCGCCATCATGTCGCATACCCCGCTCCCCCACGCCGAAATCAGCGCCGCTCTGGCTTTATTGCGCGCCGGAGAGCTGGTCGGCATTCCCACCGAAACCGTCTATGGCCTCGCGGCCGATGCCAGCCAGCCCGCGGCGGTGGCCAAGATTTTTGCCGCCAAAGGCCGACCGGCCGATCACCCAGTGATTGTGCACATTGCCGGCGCCGCGCAATTGGCCGCCTGGGCGCAGAATATTCCTGATGAAGCTTATCTGCTGGCCGAAGCCTTTTGGCCCGGCCCGCTCACGCTGATTCTGGAACGCCAGCCGCATGTCAGCCCCGCCGTCACCGGCGGCCAAGATACCGTCGGCCTACGCGCGCCCGCCCATCCACTCACTCATGCTTTGCTCAGCGAGTTTGGCGGGGGCCTCGCCGCCCCTAGCGCCAATCAGTTTGGCCATGTAAGCCCCACCACTGCGGAGCACGTGCGTGGCGAATTTAGCCCCGAGGTGCTGCAATTGGTGCTGGACGGAGGCCCCTGCGCGGTGGGGGTGGAATCCACGATTGTCAGTCTGGTTGGCGATACGCCCAAGCTCTTACGCCCTGGCGGCGTCTCCCGCACCGCCATCGAAGCGGTATTAGGCCATCCGCTGGAACATCACACCAATCAGCATTCCGCCAAGCAACGCGTCTCCGGATTGCTTGATTCGCACTACGCCCCGCGTACCACGCTGATTACCGGCCACGCCGAGCAGATCATGGCGGCGGCCGCCCAACGCCAAGCGGCGGGCGAACGGATTGTGGTGCTGAGCTATTCGGCCATCCAATCAGCCACTTATCCACTGCACCCAATGCCAACCGACAGCGACAATTACGCTCAAGCGCTGTACGCCACCCTGCGTCAGCTGGATCTGGCCGGCTACGACGCCCTATTGCTCGAGCTACCGCCACACACGCCCGAATGGCTGGCGGTACAAGATCGGCTACACCGTGCCGCACATCACAAGTTGTCTTAAACAGGCACCTAAAAATAACCACTTATCGTGCATAACTGACCGCTCTGCGCCTCAGATCACACCCACTCTTGCGGCTGTAAGGCAAAAACCTTACGATGCAACCAACCCAAATTGGAGAGCAGGCATGCCCCGCAAAGCTGGCGGTTTTACGCTGATTGAATTGATGATCGTTGTGGTGATTATCGGCATCTTGGCCGCAATCGCATTTCCGTCATACCAAGATTACGTGCGCAAAGCTCGACGATCAGATGCAACAACGATGCTAAGTCAAGTCCAGCAACTTCAAGAAAAATACCGAGCCAATCAAAGTGGCTATTCAGGTTCAATTGGTACGTTGCTTGGCAAAGCTCCAGATTGTGATGCAACAGGAAGTGGTGGCAACGATGGCATCAAATCGAATAATGGGTATTACTGCGTTAATATTTCAAGCAATACTGCAACCGGATATATAGTTTCCGCCAAGGCACTTGGTAGTCAATTAAGTGACAAAACCGCCTGCCAAACAATGCGACTAGTCGTTAGCAACGGCAACAGTAACTATTATGACAACTCCAGTGGAACCAACAAAACTTGCATTAGCCAATAAAAATGATCAAAGAAAACGGTTTCACACTCATTGAAATGTTAATCACTATCGTGATTCTTGGAATTGTTCTAGCTATTGCTGCGCCAAGTCTTTCTCAATACATAGCCATTCATCGTGTAAAAGGGTTTGCTGAGAACTTTGCACAAGATTTGATTCTCGCAAGAACTGAAGCAATTCGTAGTAACAACCCAGTACAATTAGACGTACGCAGCTCTTGTTATGGCATGATCAGCGGCAGCACTAGTTGCAACTGCACCATAAGCGACGACTCAAATTCTAGTTATTGCAGCTTAAAACAAGTCAGCACACCTACTGGCATCACTTTAAGCAAAACTGGATTTAACACGATAATTTTCGACCCTGTCCGTGGCCTTCCTGTAAGTAGCTCCTACGGTACATTAAGTAGCATTCAAATTCTGTCAATTGAAAATTCGGCGGCTAAAGCTGCTGTCAACTTAAACGTAATTGGAAGCGTGTGCATTAATTCACCCTCCGGCACTCAGAAAGTTGCTGGATATCCGGACGCATGTTGAGCATGAAAAAAAATCAACAAGGTTTTACGCTGGTCGAAGTGCTAATCGCCTTAGCGCTAGGCCTGATAATTATCGGTGGAGCTTTTTCATACTTTTTAAGCACACTTAAAACCAGCAAAGACCTACTATCCCAAAGCAAATTACAACAGGAAGTGCGCAGTACATCTAATTTAATTCAACGAGATATACGCCGCTCTGGCTACGCTCCCGTAGGTCATACCGATGAAGCGCTGGTAAAAACTATCTACTTAGGCAAAACAGACTCAAGCCTACCGGATTATAATTGTGTCATTTACCGCTACATCGATGAACGTGGTAACTTGCGCAATAGCGGTTTTCTACTCAATACAGATGGCCGAATTTATATGAAAACAAGTGGAAATACTAATAACACTTGTGCCGTCAACACGGACTGGACTGCAGTCACAGCAGCGACAGCGGTACGATACACACAATTCAAGTTAGGTTTATTTAACATAAATACCAACCGGCCTAGCATTCAGGTAGAGGCAAACGCAGAGTTAAGCAGCGACACAACGGTAAAGCTGCCACAAAACCTGCGGATTGTTTTACCTAACTCACCACTCAAAGGAGATGCAGTTAATGGTTCATGATGCATCTGCCAACGTCATTGCATTTAACAAGCAACGCGGCGTTGCCACACTACTGGTTTCCATTTTCATTTTGCTTATTCTTGGTGTACTAACGCTGTACACGAATCGATCTGTCATTATTGAACAACGCAGTGCTAGCAATGAATATAAACAAGCGCAAGCCCTAGAAGCGGCTCAAGCTGGCTTGGCAAGATTTATGGCCCAACTAAGTGGCACCGACCCTACCACAAATTGGCAAGCCTATTTCTCACAATCAGGCAGCACTTTGACTTTAAACTCTAGCTTTGACAATCAAAGCCGTTTAAATGCTCATAACTACATTAATAGCGATGCTGCTGCCTATAAACACGACACTAGCAATGCGGTTTCCGTTAGCAATGTAGACACGACTCTAGTGGCGCCCAAAGACAATACCGGTGCGAGCACAAGCACGACTCAAGCCTATAAAATTTATCTCAGCTCCACTGCAACACCAAATCGCTTTATTCTTGTCTCACGCGGTTGTGCAGATACCACGGACTGTGGTTATGCAGCGGCCTTTGTTACTACCGAATTCACGGTAGCTGCTCAACCTGCTTGTGCACTGGATATCAATGGTGCTGCCACAGTCAATAATGGCTCTTCAATTCATGCACTACTGATGAATGACACTCGCTTTAACTGCGGAGTTAGTGTTGGCAGCATTACAGGAGTAGGAGGTGGTCTGGGGCAAGTAACAGGCTGCCAAACGAATTGCCAAAACAATCCAGGCGATCGGCTAACCCCAAATTATTCAACAACCGGCACCGCTAGCAAGCAAGAGCATTTTGAGAAATATTTCCCTGGCAAAACGATGTCGCAACTCCTCAATGAGCGCACTACACAAGCTGCGGCCAGCCCCAAAACGGCATGTGTCATTACCCCACCTTCAGGCTCATCAGCTTCTGCTGCTGATCTGCAAAACTGCTTGAGTCAGGGGCAAAATCGTATCTTTGTAAATGGCAATTTGGATACAGGTACAACTGCGATCGCCAACTTCGGATATGGTGAAAATAAAAATGGCATCACTGGGGTAGAAGTTGTGGTGAATGGTGATTTCACCATGAATTCATCGGTAGGTATCTGGGGATTTTTATATGTTGGTGGAAATACACTCACTGACCCAGTCGGCTCAAAGCCAGCAGGCTCTTTAAGAGTCGACGGCACCGCTGCATTTGGTGGCAACGTGTCAGTCAATGCCTCCCTCGGCGTTTATGTTCAGCCCGGCTACGCGCGCAATCCAAATGGTGGTAGCGTTCAAGCTAACCTTGCGCTGGGATCATGGAGAGACTTTTAAAAATGGGATTGCAGAAACAATCTGGCTTCAGTTTGCTTGAAGTTCTTATTTCGGTCCTGATTTTATCAGTCGGATTACTGGCACTCGCTGGCTTCAATGGAAATCTTTATAAAAGTGTTCGATACAGCAATGACAGAGCCAAGGCAATTGCTTCAGCTCAACTGCTCATTGACAAAGCCCGCTCGGAAGATCTTTCGCTACTTTCATCAGGCTCAGACCCGGGGAGCTGTGCCGACTCCACTCCACATCGAATCTGGACTGTAACTAACGTTGGCTCCCTAACCAATGCTAAAAATCTAGCCATCTACGTTTGCTGGACTGATGCAAATGGCACCAAACAAGAAATGTCCATCGCTACCCAAGTTGGCGTCACCAGCATAGCCAGCGCAGCAACGCCAAGCCCAGCGGCTAGCGCTAGCCCGACTACGACACCAAGCACTTGCAGTGCAGCGGCTTATGTTGATGGCTCAACTTATGCAAATAATGCGGTTGTAAAAAATCTTGGAAGGAAATATTCCTGCAAGGTTGCCGGTTGGTGCTCAACTGGTGGCCCATATGCACCAGGTGCAGGTTGGGCTTGGCAAAATGCTTGGACCGACCTCGGTGACTGCAGTTAACGAAAACTTCATTCTTTTCGGGCAGTCTGCGTTAAAATCGCGCTTTATTAACGAAGGGGCCAAATTGGCCCTTTTGTTCTTTTTTGTCGAAAGGGAACCACCATGCGCTTCTACTTCCCCCTCGTCATCATTGACGAAGACTTCCGCTCGGAAAACACCAGCGGCTCCGGTATCCGTGAATTGGCGGCGGCCATCGAGGCCGAGGGCATGGATGTGGTGGGTTATACCAGCTATGGTGATTTAACCTCGTTTGCCCAACAGCAAAGCCGTGCGTCGGGCTTTATTTTGTCGATTGACGACGAAGAATTTGGCGGTGGCTCAGCAGAGGAAACCGCCGAGGCACTTGCGCAGTTACGCGGCTTTGTAGAAGAAATCCGCCGCCGCAATCCGGATATCCCAATCTATCTGTATGGCGAAACCCGCACTGCGCGGCACATCCCCAACGATATTCTGCGCGAGCTGCATGGTTTTATTCATATGCATGAAGACACGCCAGAATTCGTGGCGCGCCATATCATTCGCGAGGCCAAATCTTATCTCGATAGCCTCGCACCGCCGTTTTTCCGCGCGCTGACGAATTACGCGCAAGACGGCTCGTACTCATGGCACTGCCCTGGTCACTCGGGCGGCGTGGCGTTCTTGAAATCACCGGTGGGCCAGATGTTCCACCAGTTCTTTGGTGAAAACATGTTGCGCGCTGACGTGTGTAATGCGGTGGAAGAACTCGGCCAGCTGCTCGATCACACCGGCCCGGTAGCGGCATCAGAGCGCAATGCGGCGCGCATTTTTAACGCCGACCATTTGTACTTCGTGACCAACGGCACATCCACCTCGAACAAAATCGTGTGGAACTCGACCGTTGCGCCGGGCGATATCGTGGTGGTGGATCGTAACTGCCACAAATCAATCCTGCACGCGATCATGATGACCGGAGCAGTGCCGATTTTCCTGATGCCGACGCGCAATCACTACGGCATTATCGGCCCGATTCCGCGCAGCGAATTCGAGCCGGAATCGATTCGCCAAAAAATGCTGGCCAATCCATTCTGCCGCGAGAAACTGGCCGAAAACCCAAATATCAAGCCACGCGTATTGACCATCACCCAGTCTACCTACGATGGCGTGCTGTACAACGTGGAAGAAATCAAAGGCCTCTTGGACGGCGTGATCGAAACGCTGCACTTTGACGAAGCCTGGCTGCCGCACGCGGCTTTCCACGATTTTTACGGCGATTATCACGCGATTGGCGAAGACCGCCCACGCTGTAAAGATTCGATGATTTTCTCGACCCAATCCACGCACAAACTGCTGGCCGGGATTTCGCAGGCCTCGCAAATCTTGGTGCAAGATGCCACCGATAATAAGCTCGATCGCGATATCTTCAACGAAGCGTACCTGATGCACACCTCCACCAGCCCGCAATACGCGATTATCGCCTCGTGTGATGTGGCGGCAGCGATGATGGAAGCGCCGGGTGGTACGGCCTTGGTGGAAGAGTCACTGGCTGAAGCGCTGGAATTTCGCCGCGCGATGCGCAAAGTGGATGAGGAATACGGCAGCGACTGGTGGTTTAAAGTCTGGGGCCCAGATGATCTGACCGACGAAGGCTTGGATCACCGTGACGCATGGATGCTCAAAGCCGGCGAAAACTGGCATGGCTTTGGCGATATTGCCGAAGGCTTTAACCTGCTCGACCCAATCAAGGCCACAATCCTGACCCCCGGTCTGAATGTGGATGGTGACTTTACCGATCAGGGTATTCCAGCGGCGATTGTGGCCAAATATCTGGCCGAACACGGCGTGGTGATCGAGAAAACCGGTCTGTATTCCTTCTTCATCATGTTCACCATCGGCATTACCAAAGGCCGCTGGAACACGATGGTAACGGCGCTGCAGCAGTTCAAAGACGATTACGACAAAAACGCCCCACTATGGCGCATTTTGCCGGAGTTCATCGCGCAATTCCCGCAATACGAGCGCGTTGGCCTTCGTGATCTATGCCAGCAAATCCACGGCATTTACAAAGAAAACAACGTGGCCAAACTGACCACCGAAATGTATCTGTCGGATCTGGTGCCCGCGATGAAGCCATCAAAAGCCTTTGCCAAGATGGCACACAAAGAGATCGAGCGTGTGCCGCTGGATGCGCTAGAAGGCCGCGTGACTGCAGTTATGCTAACCCCTTACCCACCGGGCATTCCGCTGTTGGTGCCGGGCGAAGTCTTCAATAAAACGATTGTCGACTATCTGAAATTCGTGCGCGCCTTCAATAGCCGCTTCCCGGGCTTTGAGACCTACACCCATGGCTTGGTGGCCGAGAAAGATGCCAGCGGTACGCATTACTTTGTTGATTGCGTGGCGGCCAGCTAAGCCAGCGACTCAGCAAACACAAACAAAAACCGGCCACTGGGCCGGTTTTTTACTTCAAGGGGTATATCATCAAACTCATCATCAAATAATCGATGCAGAGCAATACCCTATCATGGTATCACTTCAATTCTTTCGCTCCACTCACCCAATCCTGCACCCCATAGCGCTGTAAAATCCGCGCTAATTCGCCACTCTTGCGCATTCGCTGCATCCCTTCATCCAAAAGCTGCGCCAGTTTGGCACCTCCCGGCTGTTGCGGTGAAAACGCCAGAAACAAGGCATCCGCCGTCTGGGTGCAACCGGCATTGCGCAGCTTCAGGCCGCTGCTGAATTGCTGGTATTGCGCCACCAATTCGTATTCGACCAGGGCCTGCACGCGCCCAGCCTGCAGCTTGGCCATATTCCGACGTAGCGCATCCACACCGCTGATTTCATCACGATGGGCCAGCGGCAACAGCGGCTCGAGTTCCGGCCCGTAGTTGTAGCCGCGAATCACCCCGAGGCGCAGGCCTTCGAGCGAGGCTAAACCGCTAAACTGCCAGCGTTGGCCAGGCAACGTATAAAAACACACGCGCGAAACGGCTTGCGGATGCTTGGGAAAATGCCAGCTTTGGCGCTTAGGTAGTTGCAACACGCCGATAAAGCCGCTGACCTCGCCACGGTTGACCAGCATTTCCGCGCGGGAAAACGGCACAATCTGATACTGCACCGGATAGCCCAAGGGCTCGAAAATCGCCTGCGCCAGTTCCACCACATAGCCCGGACGGGGGTCTTGCTCACCGCAGGCCACCGGGCACCATGGATCACTCACCAGCACCAGCGGCTCAGCCGCCTGCGCCCGCGGCATAAGTGCTAGCCATGGCGTCAGGAATCCGGCACAAAGCAAATTTAGCAGCCAGCGCATGCGCAACCTGTCAGCAATCGGGGTTATTCAATATAAGCGAGCGCCCTAGCGGCTGGCAAATCAGGGCTGAGTGGGGGCTAAACAATCCAGCGCCGCCAGAACCGCGTCGGCCACCAAGGCGCGATGCGCCGGCGTTTTTAGCCGGGTGGCTTCATCCGGATGCGGCAAGACGCCACCTTCGTACAAAATCGCCGGCACGCTGTTATGCCGCAGCACGGCAAAATTAGCCTGATAAATACCGCGTGGCTCATCCAGCAGCGCTCGATTGCTGCCGGCAATCCCAAAGGCATGATGCCAGGTGGGCCGCTCACCCCGCGCCTGTAATTCATCTGCCAGCCGGCGGGCGCAGGCCAGGCTCACAGCCAAATGCCGGCCCGTGCCCGCCGCCGGATGGCTGGGACTGCTGGCGGTGGTGGTATTGGCGTATTGCGGATCGGCGTTAAACACAAACAAGGAATAACCGGCAAACATGCGGCTCATTTTCAGCCGCTGGCCCTGCCATTCCCATTCGTCGAGGTACGCTTCCTGCATCGAATCATGATGAAACGAGATAAACAGATCATGCCCGCTGGCCGCGGCCGCGCGCGGCTTGAGCTCGGTTTGCAGGCCATCGGCGCCGATCACGGTCACGTGATGGCCCGCTGCCCGTAAGCGGGCGGCCACTACGTCCACGACAGCGAGGTTATAACTGAATTCGGTTTCGCCAAAGGCGCTGGTGGTGCCTGGTGCACTGAGGCTATGCCCGACATCAAGGGCAATTTTGGCGGCAGGTGCAGCAGCAGAATAAAGGCAGGGTATTGCTATTAGGGCTAATTTTATTAAGGCCTGCAAGGCAATACCCTCATGATTTATTAATCTAGCCAGCGATATAAATTGCCTAGCGGGCTGGCGCAGCAACCGCCGCAGCTGCCGCCGCTACTGCAGCTGCCCGGGGTCATCGTCAGTTTACCGCGGCGCAGCCATTCCTGCGCCATTTGCTCAATGGCCGAGGCCTCGACCGCAAAATGCTCGGCCAGCTGGCGCGTACTCACCTCGCCCCGCCCTTTAAGATAATCGCGTAATTCAAGCAAACCCATTATTGCCTCCCATACCCCGAGTGGGTTTAAGCCACTGCGGCTTGTAGTTTCGGGTTTCTGGCCACACACCGCCCAGCCACAATCACCACCGCCCATGCCAGCGCCACGGCTGCCACCACAGGATACGATAGGCTCTGCCAATGGCTAAGCTGGTAATACAGCGTGGATACCGTGTAGGCCAAAAATAATGTCCAGCCCGCCGCAAAGGCCATCCAGCCCGTGCCTAATTCCACTTTCAACGCGCCCAGAGCGGCCAAGCAGGGCGTGTACAGCAAGATAAACAGCAGGAAGGCGAACGCCCCGCTACCGCCAGCGAATTTCTGCTGCATGCTACCAAAGGTGGCGGTACTGGCTTTGAGCTCTTCGGCCGCGGCGGCTTGGTTGCTCACATCGCCAATGCTGATGCCCAGTGGGTCGCTGAGCTTGTTGGCAATTTCGGCCAGATTAGCCGGGATGGTCGCCAGCGCCGCTGCGAGTTTTTCCATCAGCTGCGGCTCGGGCTCATCGCTGGCGCTGCTGGCCGGGGTATAGAGGGTATTAAGCGTGCCCACCACGGCTTCTTTAGCCAGTACGCCGGTAAACACACCAACGGCCGCCTGCCAGTTGTCTTCGGCAATCCCCAGCGGCGCAAACGCGGGCACCAGCTGCTGGCCAATCCGCGCCAGCACGGATTCTTCGGTATTTTCATGCCCGAAGGTGCCCTCGGTATTTACCGAGTTCAGCAGCGACAGCACCATCACCATCGGCACAATCATTTTGCCGGCATTGAGCACGAAATCGCGCAGCCGATCCCAAGCGCGGCGACATACCGTGGCCAAAGTCGGCCGATGATAGAGCGGCAATTCCATCACCAAGGGCGCGCCATCGCCTGGCAGCAGGCTTTTACGCAGCAAAAACGCCGTCAGCACCGCTGCCACCAGCCCCGTCAGATAGAGGGCAAACACCACGCTTTGCCCATTACGCGGGAAAAACGCCGCCGCAAACAGCGCATACACCGGCAGGCGCGCGCCGCAAGACATAAACGGCGCCATCATCGCGGTCAGGATACGATCACGGCGGGTTTCCAGCGTACGGGTGGCCATAATCGCCGGCACATTGCAGCCAAAGCCGATCATCAGCGGCACAAATGATTTACCCGGCAAACCGAGCGAGCGCATGGCTCTATCCATCACAAAGGCCGCGCGCGACATATAGCCTGAATCTTCGAGTGCCGACAAAATCAAATACAGGCAACCTACTACCGGGATAAAGGTCGCCACCGTTTGCACCCCGGCGCCCAAGCCCTTGGCCAGCATCACCACCAGCCATTGCGGCGCTTGCCAGTGGGTGAGCCAGTTGCCCAGCTCATCGACAAAAATAGCGCCAAAGCTTTGATCGAAGAAATCAATAAAGGCCGAACCGAGATGAATGGTGGCCAAAAACATCAAATACATAATGCCCAGAAAAATCGGCAAGCCCAGCCAGCGATTGAGCACCCAGCGATCAATCTGCTCGGTCACATGCCGCGACACGCGGCCCTTGTCGGTGCGCACCTGGGCGCACAGCTGATTGGCAAAACGATAGCGTGCATCGGCAATCAGAATATCGGCGTCTAAATCCAGCGCCGTCACAATCTGCTGCTGCCATTGCTGCACGCTTTTACGTAGCGAGGGGCAAAGCGTTTCGGCCAGATGATCGCCCTCGAGCAATTTCAGCGCGAGCCAAGCGGGGCTGAGATTTTGCGCGGTGTGGATCGGCGCCACTTCCTGCGTTAAAGCGGCGACCGCGGCGCTGATTTCGGCCGGTAAATCCAGTTGCATACCCGGTGCGCTGGCTTGCTGGGCAAAGATGGCTTGTTTGAGCTGCTCGATGCCGCGCTTACGGCTCGCCGAAATCGCCAGCACCGGGCAACCAATCCGCTCGGCCAAGGCTGAAGCATCGATCTCGATGCCCTGCGCTTCGGCCACATCCATCATATTCAGCACCAGCAGGGTGGGTACGCCCAGCTCGAGCAATTGCGTGGTGAGGTAAAGATTACGCTCCAGATTGCTGGCATCAACAATATTGACAATAAATCGCGCCGCACCAGACAGAATGTAATCGCGGGTCACTTGCTCATCGGCCGAGCTATCCGGCGCCGCGTTCAGCGAATACACGCCGGGTAGATCGACGACTTCCACCTGCTGCGGGCCTTGGCGCAGCTGGCCGCTTTTGCGCTCAACGGTCACACCGGGCCAATTGCCGACTTGCTGCCGGCTGCCGGTTAGGGCATTAAACAGCGTGGTTTTCCCACAGTTCGGGTTGCCCAAGAGCGCAATGGTAAATGGGGTGCTCATGCCGCAACCTCCAGCAAGGCCACGGTGAGCATGGCGGCTTCATGCTTACGCAGAGTGAGCGTATAGCCGCGGATGATGATTTCGTAAGGATCGCCCAAAGGCGCCACCCGCACCACCTTAAACGCGGCGCCCGGCGTGACCCCCATGGCCAATAAGCGTTGCCGGTAACTGCGATTGCCGGGGGCAAAACCGGCGATGGTGCCGGCTTGACCGGCGCTAAGCTGAGCCAATTGCATGGCAGATCCTTTCTGATACAGGGCAGCATTCACTATAGGGTATGAATGGTAATGAGAATTTGCCGCACATCAAGAAGAAATGAGAATGGTTAACAATCTTTAACGCAACGCGGCCCGCGCGAAACGCGAGCGAAAAGCACAGAATTGCTGCGCCATAGCCCCAGCCGCAACAAGGGGGCGTAGCTCAAGGGGCAGAGTCTAGGTCGCTCAGCCCCGCCGCACGGCCTAGCACGGCGCTCAGCGTTAGCCTGCTCACCGCACAGCGCACGGGCTTAATGGCCCCAATCGATCCATGGCTGAAACACCAGTACTGGCGGCCGGGCTTGCGGCTGGCCCGGGCGAGCCTGCAGCAGTAACTCATACAAGCGGGGTTTATTTTGTGGCACCAGCATCAAGGCATTCTGCCCGCGCTGATCTTCCTGCAGCACATCAGCCCCGGCTTGCAATAAGCGCAATACGACCGCTTCATGGCCATTGGCCGCGGCCTGATGCAAGGCCGTACGCCCGTCATGCTTGCACAGCGCCACTTCGGCGCCAAAATCAAGCAAGACCTCCACCACCGGCAAATACCCGGCGGCAGCGGCCAACAAGAGCGGGCGCGATAAGCGCCGGCTCGGCGGATCTACCTCGGCCCCGGCGGCGAGCAAAGCACGCGCCACTTCGGCGTGGCCCTGCATGGCCGCCAGATGCAAGGCCTGATAGCCATCGGCATCGGTTTCACCCAGCCCGAGGCCTTGCTGGATATCGAGTAAACGTTCCACTTCGGTCAGCCGGCCCATAAAGCTGGCCTGCATTAGCGGGCTCCAGCGCACTAAATCCTGCTCTTGCGGCATGACAGTGGCCGGGCCATCGTGATAGATCGTAGGGGTATACGCCGCAACTGCTTTCATATGCTGGCGTTGACGCAAATACCCATCGGCATAAGTTTGGGTATTGGCTTGCTCACGCTCGCTGGCCCATAAAGCCTGCTGTTTGGCGCATAAATCGGCGTACACAATCGAAATGCGCATCAGCTCCTGCGCCGCCGTAGCGGATAAGGGTGTGGCCGTCTGTTGATCGGCAGTGAGAAAAGCCAGCAGCTCATCGCCCAGCGTTTCCTTACCCCAGCGCTGCACAATCCGCGCCACCAAGGTGGGCTGCTCTTGCTGCAGGCGCACAGGAACCAGTTCGGGATAACCAAGTTGGTGCAATAGCTGGGCAAGATCAGACATACGCGGGGCTCACGGAAAATTCAATGAGACCAGCATATCGCCGCCCGGCCCTCGCGCGCGTGGCAGCAATACCACAGTGGCATGGTAGTTTTACCGCGCGGTTTGCATGCGCGCAGGCAGGTGATTAACGGGGTTGTGCTTGCGTTTAGCTGCGCTGATCGCGCGCGAGCCACGGTGGCGGCAAGCCACGGGCGGCCCAGTTGGCCTCTAGGCGCTGCCAGATGGCTTCTTTCTCATCCGCGGGCAAAGCCACCCACATCGCCACTTCGCGCACGGTGCGCCCGCAGCCGCGGCAGACTTCATCGCCCAAGGCAGTTGAACACACCGCAATACACGGCGAATCAGGGCGGTAGTTTTGGCTCATGCAGGTTTTTCCAGTTCGGTAGGTCATTGATCCGTCGTCATATTTCCTTCATGCGGCGGTCGCACATTTGTCATTTTGGCTGTGCATGATCATTTTACACCGATCACGGAGTGCATTAATGGCGAATGAATTACGCTTTCGCAGTATCTGGATTTCGGACGTCCACCTCGGCACTTCGGGCTGCCAAGCCGAGTATTTGCTGGACTTTCTCAAGCACACCGAATGCGATCACCTCTACCTGGTCGGCGATATCATCGACGGCTGGGCGCTGCAGCGCAGCTGGTACTGGCATCAGAGCCACAACGATGTCATCCAGAAAGTGTTGCGTAAAGCCCGCAAAGGTACGCAAGTCACGTTCATTCCCGGTAATCACGATGAAGCCGCTCGTCAGTTTATTGGTCTGATGTTTGGCGAGATCAAGATCGAAGATGAAGTGATCCACACCGCCGCCAATGGCAAACGCTATCTGGTCCTGCACGGTGATCAATTCGATGCCGTGGTGCAATGTGCCAAGTGGCTCGCGATTGTCGGCGATCGCGCCTATGGCATCACGCTTAAGCTCAATCAATGGTTTAACCGTCTGCGCGCCAAGCTGGGCCTTGGGTATTGGTCCTTGTCGCAATACCTGAAGCACAAGGTGAAAAAGGCGGTGAATTTCGTCAATGATTTTGAAGAAGCCGTAGCCGCCGAGGCCAAAAACCGCGGGCTGGATGGCGTGATCTGTGGCCACATCCATAAAGCCGAAATGCGCGATATCAACGGCATTTTGTACTGTAACGACGGCGATTGGGTCGAAAGCCTCACCGCCTTGGTTGAACTACCTTCTGGCGAGCTTAAGGTCATTACCTGGCAAAAAATGTATGCCGAACAGACCGAACAGCTACGCGCCCTGTTTCCTACCCCCGCTCTGACCCCTGCCATTTCACTTAATCGAGGTACAAACGCATGAAAATCATGATCGTGACCGATGCCTGGGAGCCGCAAGTTAATGGCGTGGTTCGCACCCTCAAGCAAACTCGGGCCGAACTGCAAAAGATGGGCCACACTGTGGACCTACTCACGCCGCTGGAATTCAAAACCATCCCTTGCCCCACTTACCCAGACATTCGCCTGTCGATTTTCCCGGGCAGCAAGGTCAATCAGCGCCTGCGCGAATTTGCGCCTGATGCGATTCACATTGCAACCGAAGGCCCACTGGGCCTGGCGGCGCGCAAGTACTGTCTGAAAAATAAACTGCCGTACACCACTGCCTATCACTCGCGCTTTCCAGAGTATGTGCAGCTGCGTTTTGGCATTCCGCTGGCGTGGACTTACGCCTGGCTTGGCCGCTTTCACAATTCGGCTCAGGCCGTGATGGCGCCGACCCGGGTCGTGGTCGAAGATCTGGAAGCGCGCGGGATTAAAAACGTGGTGCTGTGGTCACGCGGTGTTGATCTGGAGATCTTCAAACCGGGTCGCCGCGACAAGCTGGCGTCACGCGCACCGATTTTTGTCTATGTCGGCCGGGTGGCGGTCGAGAAAAATGTGCAAGCCTTCCTTGAGCTGGATCTGCCCGGCAGTAAATGGGTGGTGGGCGATGGCCCTGCGGCCGCGGGCCTGAAAGCACAATACGGCAATATGCCGAATGTGCACTGGCTGGGCGTACTCAATCAAGCCGAGCTGGCCGAGGTGTATAGCAGCGCCGATGTGTTTGTGTTCCCGAGCAAAACCGATACCTTTGGCTTGGTGCTGCTCGAAGCCATGGCCTGCGGCTGCCCGGTGGCCGCATATCCTGTTACCGGCCCGATTGATGTAATTGGCGCCGACGGCCCCGGCTCGCTGCACGAAGATTTGCGCGAGGCCTGCATTGGCGCGCTGAAGCTGGATCGCGCCGAAGTACGCCGCTTTGCCGAGCGCTACTCGTGGGCCGCCGCAAGCCGCCAGTTCCTTTCACACCTGCATCCGTTTACCCAGACGGCGCAGCAAGAGCTACAGCTGATCGAGCAAGGCGCGGGTGGCGAATAAGACGCCAAAACTGCATACGCACCCAAACAAAAACCCGGCCTAGGCCGGGTTTTTAAATGCTGCCGAAATAACATACATCGGCAGGTATCTGCAGCCAAGCAAATATAATCAGGGCTTGGCTAGATATACCCCTAGAAGCGATTAATCCGTGCTACATCAGCAAAACGACGGGCAGCTTCTTGGGCGGTCATATTGTCATTGCGCCAGAAGGTATGTACCACCTCAAACCAGCCCATCCGCACATCATCCTGCACCGCCATATTGTGCGCCCACGACGGCACCAATACGCCTTTGTGCGCCGCATCGGCAAATTCACGCGCCGACTGGCGGGCGTAATCATCGTATCGTGCCAGATCCACATCCGTACGCGCCGGGATATTACCTTTGTACAGGTTGAATACTTCCTGCCCTTCACGGCTCATCAACAGGCTCACAAAATCTTGCTGCGCGGCGATGGCTTTCGGCTCTTTCAGGCGGAACATGGTGAGCGTATCGGCGGCAAAGCTGTATTCACCATTCAAGGTAGGCGATGGAATGCACAGATAATCCACGCCCTGCTCTTTGCCGGCCTGCACAAATTCACCCTTGGCCCAATCCCCCTGAATAATCAGC
This sequence comes from Chitinibacter sp. ZOR0017, assembly GCF_000799095.1. Taxonomy (NCBI): domain Bacteria; kingdom Pseudomonadati; phylum Pseudomonadota; class Betaproteobacteria; order Neisseriales; family Chitinibacteraceae; genus Chitinibacter; species Chitinibacter sp. ZOR0017. The sequence goes on from NZ_JTLG01000010.1 coordinate 98,560, forward strand.
GCGGCACGGCCATTCACCACATCGGCGGTGGCCAGATTCCAATCGCGGCCGGCGCTATCTGGAGTGCAATACGGCTTCATCCGGCGCAGGGTTTCCAGCGCTTTGAGCATGGCCGGGCCAGTTAAGGCGCTTTGATCCAGCTGGCTAAAGGCCTTCACATAAAAATCAGCCCCACCCTGCCCCAAGGCCAAGGCTTCAAAAATGGTAGCCACTTGCCAATGTTGATCGCCCAGCGCCAGCATCGGGATATTGGCCTGCGAAAACCGCTCGGCCACGGTGAAAAAATCATCCCAGGTTTTGGGCACATTCATGCCCATGCGTTTGAATAGCGCGGCGTTAATCCACATCATATTCACCCGCGCCACCCCCAGCGGCACCGCGACATACTTACCATCGGCCTGCATCATCCGATCCAGCACCGCCGGCAACAGCTCGGACCAGCGCTCGCGGCGAGCGATTTCGGTGAGATCGGCCAGCACACCATCTTTGGCCCAGTTCTGGATTTTGACCCCACCAATCGCCGCGGCGGTCGGCGGATTACCGCCAGCCACCCGCTGCTTGAGCGAGCCCATCGGGTTATCGCCACCGATTTGTGCATCCACCCAGTGGTGATCTCGCTGATTGAGCAACTCTTTAATCGCCGATACGGCTTTGGCCTCACTCGAAGCCTGCCACCAGTGCAATACCTCAATATCGGCCAAACGATAACTACCCACGATTTCCAGCAGGCGCTTGGCACGGTCATCCAGCGACAGAATCGTTTTGCTTGCTTGCTGCAAGGCCGAATCGGTGGCCATGGTCATCACATTAATTTGCTCGGCGGAAGTCGCCATCGACACCGCCGCGGATGATTGCTCGGTGGTTGAGTCAGCAATCTGGCGCACCAAGCTCACCACATGATCCATACGCTGGCGAATATCCAGCATATGCGAGCGCGCATCATCAGCCAGCGTCACGCTTTGGCCAACTTGTTTGGAGGTGACGGCCATATTGCTGACGGCGCGGTCGGTTTCCAGCCCCACCGATTCAATTTTTCGGGCGATTTCGATCGTAGCCTGACTGGTGCGCTCGGCCAGTTTACGTACTTCATCGGCCACCACCGCAAAACCCCGGCCTTGCTCGCCGGCGCGGGCGGCTTCAATGGCGGCATTCAGTGCCAGCAGATTGGTTTGATCGGCAATGTCTTTAATCACGCCGATAATGCCGCTGATCTCGATCGAGCGCTCGCCCAGGCCATCCATGGTCGTGCCCAAAGCCACCATGGCATTCGATACCTTGCCGACTTCTTCCGACACCCGCTGCACCGATTCAGCGCTTTCGGTAGAAATATGCTGGGTTTCGGTGGCGACCGCATCCATATCCCGGGCGCTATCGGCAATGTGGTTGATACTGACGGTGATTTGTTCCACCGTGGCGGCGGAAGACGCCGCAAAATCCGATTGGCTGCGCGTGTCTTTGGCCATTTGCGCGGTCACAGCGCTTAATTCATGCAGGCTGATCGCCAGCCCTTCCATTTCGCGCTGCACATCGCGCAACACACGTTGAAACTTGGCCACAAACTGATTGTAGGCCTCGGCCATTTCGCCTACTTCCCCCGGAAACACTGGCAAGCGCTGGGTGAGATCACCATGTGCGCCCGCCTGCTGGCGAATCGCATCGCGCAGTTCCTGCAGCTGCCCCAGATTACGCCGGGTGGCAAACCATAGCCCACCCAAGAGCGCGGCCAAACCCACGAGGCCAATCAGCCACAAGGTGCCTTGTTGAGTCTCAAGTAGCAGGCTCATCGCCAGCAGGCTCACAAAATACACCCCGCCAGCCAGCATCAGGATCAGAGTACGAATCGGCATATTGTTATTTCCCAGGTCATTCGTTGGTTTTGCGCAGATACGGCGGCCTAGCCGCCAAAGCAAGAGAATAATCGATCTGGCAATTGGGGATCATCGCAAGTCAGCACTTGGCGTGGCAATTGTTGCGCCAATCCCGCAATGCAGCATGGGCCGCACGATTAATTATGGTTGAGGAATATTGAAAAGAAAGGCCGAGAGGCCATTTGCTAGTAAGAAAAGACGACCGAGACCTGCCATGTTGCAACTGCTCCGCCACCACTACCGCCAATGGTGGCTTAAACGCCACCCGATCGAGGATGCGCTATGGCAACCGCTCTCTACCATGCCGATTTTACGCGGGCTGGATGAAGGCGAGATGAAACGCCTGCGCGAGCTGGCGGCCTGGTTTTTGCGCACCAAAACCATTACCCCGGTGGCCGGCATCGAGCTTTCCGACCCGATGCGGGTCATTCTGGCCATGCAAGCCTGTTTGCCGATCTTGAATCTGGGCTTTGATGCTTATGACGACTGGCATGAAGTGATCATTTACCCCAGCCAATTTATTAGCCAGACCCGCGAGCGTGATCTCTCCGGCCTCGTGCACGAGGGCGAGCAGATTTTGGCTGGCCAAGCCCGCAGCGATGGGCCGGTGCTGCTGTCTTGGCACGATGTGATGGAAAGCCCGTGGCTGGATGGCTTTAATGTGGTGATACACGAGTTGGCGCACAAACTGGATATGCGCAATGGCTACCCCAATGGCGAGCCACCGCTGCATTACGGTATGAATCGCGATGACTGGAAAGCGGCGTTTCAAGCGGCTTATCAGGATTTGCAATGGCGGGCCAATGCCGGCCACCCCAGCGAAATCGATCTGTACGCCGCTACCGATCCGGCCGAATGCTTTGCCGTCCTGAGCGAGATGTTTTTTGAATCGCCGCAGATTTTAAACGCCAACTACCCGCAGGTTTACCGGCAATTGCAGCTCTTTTATCGGCAAGACCCCATCGCCCGCCTGAGTCGTGTACGCTATCGCCCCGTCTCTGATCTGGAAGCCTTTGCCGCCGTATGACCGACCTCACCTTAAGCGGCCTGCTCACCGCACACGCCCCGGCCGAACTCATTGCCAAAGCCCAAGCCCTGGGCCTGCCGCTGTGGACTGACATCCCCCCTGAGGCCAGCCATGTATTGTGCTGGCAGGAAGACAGCCTGCGCCTGCAAGCCGTGCATGAAAAAGCCCCGGTCTGGGTCGACCTGGTGGGCGGGGCGGCGGCGCACCGGCGGCAATTTGGCGGCGGCCGCGGCCAACCGGTGGCCAAGGCCGTAGGCATCAAAGGCGATTATCTACCGCGCGTGCTCGATGCCACCGCCGGCTTGGGGCGGGATGCCTTTGTGTTGGCGAGTTTAGGCTGCCAGCTCACACTCATCGAACGTACCCCTGTGGCGTATCTGCTGCTAAAAGATGGTCTACGCCGCGCAGCGGCCGATACCCAGGTAGCCGAAATTGCCCAGCGCATGCAACTGCATTTTGGTGATGCGCGCAGCTGGCTCACCGAGCTGGCCGCGGGCAGCGGGCCATTGGCGGCGCAAACCTTTGATGTGGTTTACCTCGACCCGATGTTTCCCGAACCGGGCAAACGCGCCAAATCCAAAAAAGACATGGCCGCGTTTCAAACCCTGATTGGTGGCGACCCGGATGCCGATGCATTGCTGGCCCCGGCGCGGCAAATTGCCCGCAAACGGGTCACCGTGAAGCGCCCGCGCCTGGCGCCCGTACTGGCCGGGGTGAAACCGGATTTTTGTCTGGATGGCGATAGCACCCGCTTTGACGGCTATTTACCCACTCGCCCGGCCGAGGCCGCGGCCGGCTAAATACTGGCCAGCGCAAGGCGGCGATGACGGCATTGCCGGTGATGAGTGCCCGATGCCTGTGCGCTTAAGCCTAAGCCACTAATCCAGACTCAGCTCCAGATCCGCCAGGTGCCGGTGCGCTGCGATACGCTCGGCATTGGGTTCATCGGTGCTCAGCACCCAGGCTTCGGCCTCAGCCGGGCTGCGCCCAAATTGCTGATGGCGCCAACACAGGCGCTCGCGCCGCACCAGATCGGGCACTGCCAGATAGCAGCTTAAATCCAGCAGCGGCCGCACCTGCTGCCAGCCCAGCTCGGGCAAGAGCAGATAATTACCCTCGGTAATCACCAGCGGGGTGCGCGCCAGGATCGGAATCGCGCCCGCAATCGGCTCTTCGATTTCGCGGCGAAAGGTGGGTGCGTAGATGATCTCATCCGCACCTTGCCGGCGTAGGCGCTGCAGCAGCGCCACATAGCCCGCCACATCGAAGGTATCGGGCGCACCTTTGCGCGCACTGCGCCCCAGCCGCGCCAACTCGACATTGGCCAGATGAAAACCATCCATCGGCACCAACACCGCTTGCTCGCCCAGCGCCGCCAGTAGCCGCTCGGCGATGGTGGATTTGCCCGCACCGGGCGCGCCCACCAGCCCCAAAATCCGCCGCTGCCCGCTCTGGGCCAGCGCTTGCGCCTGATGCACCAAGGCCATGAAATCCATGCTGCACTCCTTGCTGAACAATAGGCTCAGGCTAAAAGTCCTTCGTGCAGCGCACAACAAGGTCTTGCATACACCCCCAGGGTATAGCCGCAAAGACTATTTAATTTAATAGCCAGAACCATATACCCAAGCAACTTAGCTAGTATGCCGCTCGCTCCCATAAATCCCGACCTACCGCCGCATGATTGTCTATTTTTGTCCGCTCATTTCACCGCTTTTGCCCTTATCTCCGCCAATCACCTCGCGCATACTGGCTTCACCCCATCAGCCCAGGAGTCACAAAATGTCCGCCGCCTTATTGGTCATCGATGTCCAGCAATCGTTTGAACACCGCCCCTTCTGGAGCACCGTCGATTTACCCGCCTATCAGGCCAATCAGCTTGCGCTGATTGATGCTTGCGCGGCGGCGGCGATTCCGGTGGTGAATATCCTGCATGTCAGCCCTGAGGGCGTGTTTGCCAAAGCCAGCGGCTGGGTGTGGCCGATGCAGTTTTTGCGCCATCAGCCCGCCGCCACCTTTGAAAAAGGCGTACACAATGCACTCACCGACTCGGGCCTGCTCGCGTGGCTAGCAGCGCGACACATCAAGCGGCTGATTATCAGCGGCATGCGCACCGAGCAATGCTGCGAAACCACCGCGCGGGTGGGCGCAGATCTGGGCTTTGCGATCGAATTTGTTACTGATGCCACGCTCACCTTCGCCATGCAAGGGCCCGATGGCCGCTACTATAGCGCCAGCGAAATTCAGGCCCGTACCGAGCTGGTCTTGGCGCAGCGCTTTGCCCGGCTCTGGACGACTGCAGCGCTGTGCGCCACACTGCAAGCCAACCCTAACGCGCTGGAGACTTGCCATGCTTGAAATGCGCCCCCATTGCGAGCGCTGCGCGCTAGCGCTTCATCCCAGTGGCGAAGCCTGGATTTGCAGCTATGAATGCACGTTTTGCCCGGCCTGTGCCCAGCAAGAGCTGGCGCAGCAATGCCCCAACTGCCGAGGCGAACTGGTGCGCCGCCCGCGCCGCCTAGCTAGCGAGCCCAATTATGCGCTGGCGTGATTACCTGTTGGCGCTAGTGGTGGTCAGTAGCTGGGGCTTTAATTTTGTGGTGATCCGCTGGGGGCTGCACGGTTTGCCGCCGATGCTGCTGGGCGCGCTGCGCTTTTTATTGGTAGCGGTACCAGCGGTGTTGTTTATCCCGCGCCCGGCCCTCGCCGCGCGCTACTGGCTAGCTTATGGCGTGGTGTGGGGCGTGGGGCAATTCGGTTTTCTGTTTACCGCCATGCAGGTGGGCATGCCGGCGGGGCTGGCTTCGGTGGTGCTGCAGTCGCAGGCCTTTTTCACCCTGCTCTTTGCCGCGCTGTGGCTGGGCGAGCGCTGGCGCTGGTTTCAGCTGGCGGGGCTGCTGGTGGCGGCCGGCGGGCTAACGCTGATTGGCCTCTCGCATGGCGTGGGCTTGGGCGCGATGAGCCTGCTTGGCTTTAGCCTCACTTTGTGTGGCGCGGCCGCCTGGGCGCTGGGCAATATCTTGATCCGCCAGCTTAGTCGTCAGGGTATAGCCTTCCAGGCCAGTCATTTTCTAATCTGGGCGGCAATACCCCCGATTATTATCTTCTCACTGCTGAGTCTGTGGCTGGATGGCCCCACCGCCATCGCCACCGCCATTCGCGATATTTCGCTGCGCTCGATTTTGGCCGTGCTGTATCTGGCCTGGGTAGCCACGATCTTGGCGACTTCAATCTGGAACCGGCTGCTGCAGGACTATTCGGCCAATCAGGTAGCGCCGTTTAGTTTGCTGGTGCCGTGGTTTGGCCTCGCCAGCGCGGCCTTATTGCTGGATGAAGCACTGCTACCGCAGCAATGGCTGGGGGCGGCAATTTTGATGCTGGGTTTGCTGCTGAATGTATTTGGCGGGCGCTTAGCAGGCTTGCCTACATTGGGGCGCGGGCTGGCCAGCAAGCTGGGCTGGGCCCCGCGGCAGGGTTAAAACATGCGCGATGTGTATTTTGTCCTCAGCCCGCATTTTATGTTGCTGGATCTGGCCGGCCCCGCTGAAGTGCTGCAAATCGCCCGCGAACATGGTGCGGCACTCAATTTGCAGCTGGTGGCGGCCGAGCCCGAGCTGCGCTCATCGATTGGCCTGATGCAACACCGGCTCGACCCGCTACCCAGCCCGCTGCCCGCGGGCGCCTTGGTGGTGCTGATCGGGGTGCAAAATTCGCGCGAGAATCTGCGCCTGCCAGCCGCACAAGCCATTGTGAGCTGGCTGCAGCGCGAATTTGATCCCCAGCAGCACCAGCTGGCTGGGATTTGCTCGGGCACCATGCTGGCCGCGCAGACCGGCTTGCTGGCGGGGCGGCGCTGCACCACCCACCATGCACTGATCGAACGTTTGCGCCAAACCGCGCCACAAGCTTTGGTAGAAGAAAACCGGCTGTTTGTCGAAGACGGCCCCATCGCCACCAGCGCCGGGATTACCGCCGGCATCGATCTGGCGCTGCATATTCTGGCGCGCGAGTTTGGCCCGGCGCTGACGCAAAGCGTGGCGCGGGAAATGGTGATCTGGTTGCGCCGCAGCGGCAATGATCCGCAGCTCTCGCCTTGGCTCGCACACCGCAATCATTTGCAGCCGCTGGTACACAAAGCGCAAGATTTACTCAGCGCCGAGCCGCGCCAGCGCTGGACTTTAGAAACCCTGGCCAATACATTGCACACCACGCCGCGCACCCTTAGCCGGCAATTTGCCCAGGCCACCGGCATCAGCCCGCATGCCTATCAGCAAAGTCTGCGCTTGGCGCTAGCGCAGCAATTATTGGGCAATCCGGCCTTGAGCATTGAAACCGTAGCGCTAGAAAGCGGCTTTAGCTCAGCGCGCGATTTTCGCCGGGTGTGGCAGCAGCAATTTGGCCGCTTACCCAGCGCAAGTCGCGACCAAGCTGGCGAGCTGGATAGCCAGGTATAGCGCTAAGATCCATACCCGGTAATGCCTATAACCGTATACCTAATCAGGTATCTATCCACGCCATTAGTTACCGAGGATATTGAGCTCACCAGTACGCTCAAACGACAAGCCACCCGGCAATAGCGGCGCGTACACTTTGCCGGTTAGCTCGTACTTCAGCTTGGCGCTACCCAGCTGCAAAGCCTGAATTTGCTTAAACACGCCCGAGAGATTGGTGGTGACATTCAGCTTCACCACTTTTTCCCCCAGCCGCGGCAGATCGAGCTTTTCGTTCGTGACGCCTTGGGCAAAGTGCTGGCCATTGAGCGCGACTTTCACCTGCAGGCCATCGAGCGGAATCTCATAATTATTCGGGTTTTGCACCCGCAGATGCAGCACAAACTGCTGCTCAACGAGACCAAGTTTGCCCACCGAAATGCCGGCCAGGCTCACCTGTGGCTTTTCAAAACCATTCGGAATCACGCTGCATGAGCTCAGCAGCACAACCGCGCAGCAGCACAGCAGCAGCTTTTGCACTAAACGCGCCCACATCATGCGCCCTCCACGGCATACTGCAGGCGGCGCAAACGCTCGCCCAGCTCACCGACCAAGCTTTGCGCGCCTTGCTCGCGCGGATGCAGCACGGCAAAAGTGACCTCGGCTTCGGCCACCAGCTTGCCATTGTCTTGGCGCACAATGCGCTGCTCGATAACGCCGTCTTTTTCGCCCAGCGTGGCCAGCCGAGTGTGGATTAAGAGCTCATCGCCCATAGTGGCCGGGCGTTTGTAGCGAATATCAATGCGGCTCACCACCAGCGCTAATTCGCGCTCGGCATACCATTGCACGCCACCGTACTCTTCCAGTAGCGCCCAGCGGGCCTCTTCCAGAAATTCCAGATAGCGGGCGTTATTCACATGGCCGTATAAATCCAGATGATAACCACGGACTTTAATCAGAGTAGGCGTTGCCATAAAAACTCATGTGGGTTGCGATTGGTGCCCCGATCATAATGCGCTTTAATCCGCTGCGCCATGCCTGCGCCACGCCGGCTGTGCGGGCAGGTGCGGCGTGGCAATGGGGTTTTTCACATCCTGCTTTTGTTTCAGCGCTTTCTTATGGATAATCGACCGATTCGCGCGTTTAGAAAGTGGTTATGGATTGGCGTCATTCCCGTCCGGTACGGATATTAATATTACTGCTGTTCACCCTGAGCCTATTGCTGGGGGTGCTGCCCTACTTTCTGTCGTCCGACGCCTTACGCCAGCAGATCATCACGCAGGTCGAAAGTGATACCGGCCGCAAGCTCAATATCAGCGGCCGCGCGCAACTGGTGTTGCTGCCCCGCCCCGCGCTGCTAGTGAGCAATGCCACCCTCTCCGAGCCCAATGACAGCACGATTTTTGCCCACGCCGATCGCATTAAAGTCGTGCTGCGCCTATGGCCGCTTTTGAGCCAGCAGGAAACCGTGGTTCACGCTATCGAAATCGATGAGCCCGAACTCAATATCGTGCGCAACGAAAACGGCGCTTATAACTTCGAAGACCTTCTGAGGCCGCGCAACGACAAAATCAAAGTCGCGCTGGATAATCTGACCTTCAATCAGGCGCGCCTGAGCTGGAAAGACGAATTCATCGGCGAAGCCGTGACCATCTCGGCGCTGGATTTGCGCATGAGCGAGCTCACCGATCCGAAAAAAGGGCAACTGAGCATCGGCGGGCATATTGCGATTGGCGATGATCCGAAGCAGCCACTGTGGCTGGGCAATATCACCGGCGAAGCCGCCATGCGCTATCTGGAAAAAGAGCGCACGTTGCGGGTTGCTGATATTCAATTCGATATTGTGCAATCCGGCGAAAGCGCGCCCGATTGGCAGCTAAAACAAGCGCAACTGCAAGCACGCGGCAACCTGAATTATGGCTGGGCGCCGCTTAAGCTCACCGGCGGGGATATGTCGGTGGCCATCAGCGCCGTGCGGGCTGGCCAGCATTGGAGCGGCCAGGTCGATGTGCCGGAAATCAAGCTCACCGATAGCGCCCTGAATCTGCACCGGCTGAAAATGCAGCTGGCGATGAAAGACCAGCAGACCGAGCTGGCTGTGAATACCAGCATCCCCACGCTGGGTGGCGCGCATCGCTCTTTCCTGCGCACCAATAATGCCCAGATCAATGTGCGCTATAAAAGCCCGCAGCAGCAGCTAAATCTGCAATACAACAGCCCGCTGGAGCTTTATCGCGGCTCGCTCATTCGGCTGGCCGATTACAAACTCAACGGCAATTACACCAACCGCAGCCTGCCGCGCGGGGCCATCCGCTTTGAGCTGGATGGCCGTGGTGATCTGGATTTGCGCAATGAAATCCTTAATCTGGAAAGTACCGGCAAGCTGGATGGCGAAAACGTCACCACCCAGATCAATATGGAGAACTTCCTCGCGCCGCAATACCGGCTAAATCTGGATGTAGCCAAGCTCGACCTCACCCCGTATCTGCCAGCCGTAACCGCCGGCGCCAAAACCGTTGATCATGCGGCGCAGCTGGATTTATGGTGGCTCAAAGAGCTGAACGCCATCGGCGCCATCCGCATTGGCGAGCTGGTATTACAAAATATGCACGTCGATGATCTATCGATGAAGCTGATCGCCCGTAACCAGCGCCTGGTGCTCGATCCGCTCTCGGCCACCATTTACGAAGGCCGCCTCAATGGCCGCGCTGAAATCGATGCCAGCAAAAAACCGGTGTATTTCCGCCTCGAGCAAGTGCTCAGCAATATGAATATCAACACCCTGCTCACTGATGTGATCGATAGCAGCCGCTTTGAAGGTCGCAGTAATCTCACCATCGACATCGCCGCCGTGGGCAATAAGCTTTCCGATCTGCGCCACACCGCCGGCGGCACCGTGCGAGTAAGCCTGAAACAGGGTGCGATTCGCGGGATTGATATTCCCGCCTTGCTCAATAGCGCCAGCCAGCAGATCAAGCTGATGAATGGGCAAATCACCCCTAGCGCGCAAAAAGATGCCCGCACGCAATTCTCGGCACTCAACGCCACTTTTAATCTCAAGCATGGCGTGGCCAGTAATAACGACCTGAATGTCAGCGCGGGGATCTTGCGGCTAGCCGGCGCCGGCCAGATTGATCTGGGCCGAGGTGAAATTGATTACCGCATGCAAGCCAGTGCCAACTCGCAAGTGAGCGCACTCAGCGGCTTGGCTGGCCTTGTGTTGCCGATCAGCTTTACCGGCCCGCTCAATGCGCCGGTGTATAAAGCCGACTACAGCAGCTTAAAAGAGCAGCTGGTGGCCAAACAGCAAGCCGAAGCTGCGGCCCGCGTGCGCGAGGCCGAACGCAAAGCGGCCGCGGCCAAAGCCAAGGCGGAAGCGGAACGCAAAGCGGCCGAGCGCAAAGCCGCCGCCGAACGTAAAGCGGCGCAGCAAAAAGCCAAGGCCGCCGCCAAACCCACTCCCAAACCCAGTAAGCCCCGCTAAGCATGTCTGATTTTGCAACCCGCCTGATCGCCTGGCAGCGAGAACACGGCCGGCATGGCCTGCCGTGGCAAGTGGCAGATGGCTATCACGTCTGGCTGTCGGAAATCATGCTGCAGCAAACGCAGGTGACGACGGTACTCGATTATTACCCGCGCTTTCTGGCTAAATTCCCAACGATTTTTGATCTCGCCGCGGCGCCGCTCGATGATGTGCTCGCGCTGTGGAGCGGGCTGGGCTACTACACCCGCGCGCGCAATCTGCACAAATGCGCGCAAGCCGTGGTGGCGCAATACGGCGGGCAATTTCCCAGCGACCCGGCGCTGGTGGCCGAGCTACCCGGCATTGGCCGCAGCACCGCCGCAGCGATTACGGCCTTTTCATACGGTACGCGCGCGGCGATTTTGGATGGCAATGTCAAACGCGTGCTCACGCGCTGGGCCGGCATTGAGGGCTATCCGGGCGTGAAAGCGGTGGAAAACCGGCTGTGGGATTTGGCCAATGCCTTGCTACCAGCCGCAGGCATCGAGGCCTATACGCAAGGGCTGATGGATTTGGGCGCCACCGTCTGTACGCCGAAAAAGCCCACGTGCCTGACCTGCCCGATGAGTGCCGATTGCCAAGCGCGATTATCCAATCGCCAAGCCGAGCTCCCAACGCCCAAGCCGAAAAAAGCCGTGCCGGAAAAATCAACCGTCATGCTAATTATCCGCAACACACAAGGGCAGATTTTGCTGCAAAAACGCCCGCCCACCGGCATTTGGGGCGGGCTGTGGAGCTTGCCCGAGGTAGATAGCACCCTTACGGCCAGTGAGCTGGCAGCACAGCAATTGGGCCTCGATATCGAGCTGGAACCCGCCCTGCCCGATTTTGTGCATGTGTTCACGCACTACAAACTGACCATCACGCCGCAACCGGCCTATGTTACTGGAGCCCAAGCTGTACGCTCGGATCAAACCCAGTGGTTTAGTCAGCAAGAGGCTTTGGCCGCCGGCATTCCCACCCCGGTGCGCAAACTACTGCTCAGCTAGGTGAGTTGGGCTGACTACAACGGCACTCATTAGCCGTAATCGCCAAACTACTTGCCGAGGATGAGTGAATGACTACCACCTCAGACCAGGCCCAAAGGGGTATACCCCCATTATCAAATACCCAAATGGCCTGAAGTTATATACCCAATACGGGTATATAAAAAATATATGACAGGTACATCGGGATAATCCGCGATTTTCAAGTCTACACCTGCCCCGTAAGCTGCCGCGCATTGATTGGGAGTGGCAGATGCAGTTACAGCACAAACAAGGTTGGACTCTGATCGAGCTAATGATCGTAGTCGCGATTCTCGGTATTTTGGCAGCCTTGGCGTTGCCAGCCTATGGCCGTTATGTGCAGCAGGCGCGACGGACAGAAGCCTTTAGCCAGCTCAGTAAAATCCAGCAGCTGCAGGAAAAATATCGCGCCAATAACTTAAGCTACGCCACGCTGCCTCAACTGGGGCTCACCGCCGCTGGGCAAACCACTTATCTGAGCGAGAACGGCTACTACCGGCTGCAAATCTTGTCGGGGGTAGGCAGCAACGGCTATGTGGTGCAAGCCATTGCCCAAGGCCCACAGAGCCGTGACAGCGGCTGTACCACGCTGGAAATCATGCTCAACAATGGGCAAGAAATCCGCAGCCCAACACGCTGCTGGCGCAAATAACTAAAATAACAATTTCGCCCGCGGATCCAGCGCCGCGCGCAGCCCTTCCCCAATCATCACCAGCAACAGCATCAGCGTCAGCAGCACCGCAAAGGTGCTCAGCGAAATCCACCACGCATCCAGATTGGCTTTACCCTGCGCCAGCAATTCGCCTAATGACGCCGTTTGCTGGCCAACGCCCAGCCCCAGAAAATCCAGACTAGTCAGCGCCAAAATCGCCGCGCCCATGCGAAACGGCAAAAACGCCAGTACCGGGGTCAGGCTATTGGGCAGCACATGGCGGCGGATAATCTGCCAGTGGCTCAGCCCCATGGCACGCGCAGCCAGCACATAATCCTGGCTGCGAGTGCGTAAAAACTCGGCCCGGGTGTAATCGGCCAGCCCCAGCCAGCCAAACAGCGTCATTAAAATCAGCAGCAAAGTCAGGCTAGGCTCAAATATCGCGCTGAAAATAATCAGCAAATACAGCTCTGGCAAAGAGGCCCAAATCTCACTCACCCGCTGGCCAAATAGATCAATCCGCCCGCCAAAATAGCCCTGCAGTCCGCCGATGAATACCCCGAGCAGCGAGCCCGTTAAGGTCAGCGCCAAGGCAAACAGCGCGCTGGTGCGAAAGCCATAAATCAGCCGCGCCAGCAAATCGCGGCCCTTGTCATCGGTGCCCAGCCAGTTTTCGCTAGAGGGCGGCGCCGGATTGGGCGCGCTGGCAAAGTAATTCAGCGTATCGGCGCCATAGCGATTGGGCGGAAACAGCGTCCAGTTGCCGCTTTGCTGCAGCTGTTGCTGGATAAACGGATCAAGATAATCGGTGGGGGTGGGGAAATCACCGCCAAAGGTGGTTTCCGGATAATCCTGCAGCAGCGGCGCATACCATTGCCCCTGATAGCGCACCAGATAAGGCTTATCGTTGGACAGCAGCTCCGCGCCCAGGCTCAGTAGCAACAGCGCCGCAAACAGCCACAGGCACACATAAGCGCGCCGCTGGGCCTTAAAGCGCGCCCATGCACGGGTCCAATAACCTTGCTCCGCCATGGCGGTACTGAGGGTGTGATTGTTCATTATGCCCGCTCTCCTACCGCCGCAAATTGCACCCGCGGGTCGACCAATACATACAAGATATCCGAGAGCAAACGCCCGATCAGCGCCAGCAAGGTAAAGAAATACAAAGTGCCCAACACCACCGGATAATCGCGCCGCAGCACCGATTCATACGCGAGCAGCCCCAGCCCATCGAGCGAAAACAGCGTTTCAATCAGCAGGCTGCCGGTGAAAAACGCCGCGATAATCGCCTCCGGCAAGCCCACCAGCAGCGGCAGCGCCGCATTACGCAAAATATGCCGCCAGAAAATCCGCCGCTCCGACGCCCCCTTGGCCCGCGCCGTGCTCACATACTGTTTATGGATTTCCTCCAGAAAGGCATTTTTGGTCAGCATGGTCAGGCTGGCAAAACCGCCCACCACCATCGCCGTCACCGGCAACGCCAAATGCCAGAGCAAATCCATCGCCTTGCTCAGCACCGAGAGGGTGGCCCAGTCATCACTCATCAGCCCGCGCAGCGGAAATAGCTGCCAAAACGAGCCGCCGCCAAACAGCACCAACAACACCACCCCCAGCACAAACGACGGAATCGCATAGCCCACTAGCAACACCAGCGTCGTCGCTGCATCAAAGCGCGAGCCCTGCCGCACCGCCTTGGCCACGCCCAGCGGCACCGCAATCAAATAGGTCAGCAGCAAGCTAGAGATGCCTAGGCTCATCGAAACCGGCAGCTTTTCGCGGATCAGCTCGGCCACGCTGGCATGGCGAAACCAGCTCTCGCCCAAATCAAAGGTCGCATAGCTTTTCAGCATCAACCAGAAACGTTCGTGAGCCGGCTGATCAAAACCGTATTGCGTTTTAATTTGCGTAAGCTGCTCCTCCGTCAGCCCCCGCGCGGCCTGATACGCCCCGGCCGCAGTACCTGCGGAGGTATTGCCTGCAGATTCAGCCGCCCCGCGGCCTTTAAGTTGATACATCAGCTGCTCGACTGGCCCACCGGGGACAAACTGGATCACGACAAAGCTGACGAGCAGCACGCCAAAGAGCGTGGGAAGCATTAGCAGCAGGCGTTTGAGGATGTATTGCAACATATTTTCTAATCCACTTTGTAAGTCGGCAATATCCAAAACAAGTCCGACCAATCAGGCGTTACCGCTTTTTTTACTCAAAGCTAGGCCTGCTACCGCAGGCGGTAAACCGGCGGTTTCGCCCGCCAGACGAATCAGGGGCAGTCTTGCCTTGCCCCTGATAACCCTAACGCGCCCGATCGACTCGAAACCCCGTTTGAAAATGCCACGGCGAGGCACCGCTACAACTCGCGTCGCGCTAACGTCGCGACGCTCAAACACGACGCGGCTTAAAACCTCGCCGAGTCATTTTCAAACGGCTCGCCTCCACGGGCGATGCGTACTAAGCACAACAGGGTATATCCACCAAAGCCATGTGTTAAATCATTCTCAGAGCTATACCACGGCATGTATATGCCACGCTCGTGAAACTAGGGCTTGAATTCCCGTGTAGCGAAAACCGCAGCAAGGAGAGAGACAAACGGCCTTTTGTTTGGCTCTCGACGCGGCAAGGGCAGCGCGGAGCACTTTTCGCCCGGGTCGCCTTCTCTTGCTTACTTCTCTTGGCGAAGCAAGAGAAGTAAGTGCCGCGGCGCATAGCCGCCAATCCCGCCTTGTCTTCACGATGTTTTTTAAAGCTAACGACTGTTATTTAGCTGACTCAACGATCAGACCCACAGCTTTCAGCAATAAATCTCTTTATTGCAATTCTCGCGGCCATCAAGTCATCAATCGATTGCTTAAAAAAGTCTAGGCCATCTGACTCATTACACCTAAGAAGAGCATGATTGAATTTAAACCCTTTACTATGGACTGGATATTTCAAGCTCTGATAATAGTCATCCACATTACACCCAGAAGAACAACAAAACTCCCTAAAAATCTCGGGGCAATTTTTAAGACAAATATACTTTTCATAAAAAATCATAAAATCACAACTGCTTATTTTATCACCAACGTCCGACAACAACCCACTTAGACTATGCGTCCCCTTCGCCAATTCCCCAGAATTTAAAATTACCAACGACTTCAAACTAAGTTCGACCCCATGATAAAACAAAAAGAGCAATGGCTCTGCAATTCTAGAGTCAGACCACTTAAATGCTTCATCCATAACTTCACTATCAACACCGTCCCAACCTTGCCACTGTATTGAACTTTTATTCCCTCTATTAACAAGTTCCTCGGTGGAGTTCAAATACAACTGCCAATAGTTCAACGCCAATTCAAAAAATAAAATCGCATCCATCTTTGCATTATTCAAAACCTGTCCCCACTCTCAAATACATCACTTCACCCACCACGTCGCCAACATCCAATCCCCCGCCTGATAATACCGCGGCATGGTTTTTGGCATGGCAAACCGATCCCGCCATGCCACGCGGTGCGTGGCACTGTACCAGTGCGGAATGATGTAATGCCCCGCCAACAAGGCACGATCGAGGGCGTGGACGGCGGTGATTTGGGCGGCGCGATTCGGGGCGGCCAGCACGTGGCCGATTAGCGCATCAATGGCCGGGTTTTTAATGCCGATGACATTGCTACTGCCCTTCACATCAGCCGCTTTGCTGCCGTAATAATCGAGCAGCTCTTGCCCCGGGCTTTGCACATCGGGAAAGCGCAGTACCGTCACGTCAAAATCAAAGCTATCCAGCCGGCGCTGATATAAGGCGAAATCGATATTGCGCAGCTTGGCAGTGATGCCGAGCTTGGCCAGATTGCGCGCCAGTGGCGGAAAGACGCGCGCCATCGCGCCGCCGTCGTCCAGAATCTCGAATGTAAACGGCTCGCCCTTGGCGTTGCGCAGTGCGCCGTCGCGGTAAGTCCAACCCGCTTGTTTCAATAATTCACGCGCTTGGCGTAGATTGTCGCGCAGCGAGTTAGGTGGATTAGTGTTGGGGGGCGCGGGTAGCTCACCAAACACCGCCGGCGGCAAATCTTTCGCCAGCGGTTTTAATAAAGCCAGCTCTGCCGCACTCGGCTTGCCGCTGGCCGCCAGCTCGCTATTGGCGTAAAAGCTATTGAGGCGCACGTATTGGCTGTAAAACAGCTGGCGATTGAGCCATTCAAAATCCAGCGCCAGCCCCAAGGCTTGCCGTACGCGGAGGTCGGCAAATAGCGGCTTGCGGATATTCAGTACATAGCCTTGCATGCCGCTGCTGTTGTGGTGGCGCAGTTCGCGTTTGAGGATCTCGCCGCTGCGAAACTTTGGCCCCTGATATTGCCGCGCCCAATTGCGCGCGCTGTATTCGGTGATGAAGTCAAACTCGCCGGCCTTGAAGGCTTCCAGCCGCGCGGTTTCGTCCTGATAGTAGCGGTAGGTGACGCGCTCGAAATTATATTGGCCGCGTCGCGCCGGCTGCTGCCAGCCCCAATAATCGCTACGACGCTGATAGCTGATACTGCGGCCGAGCTTGAAGGCGGCAATTTGATACGGGCCGCTGGTGATCGGCGGCTCGAGTGCGATCTGGTCTAGCCGTTTGCCGGCGCCCCATTTATGCGAAAACACCGGCAGGCTGCCGACAATTTGCGGTAGCTCCCGATTGGCCGTGCTAAAGCGGTAGCGCACGGTGCGCGCATCGAGCACATCGCACGCCAGCACATCCGCGAGCTGAGCGGCAAATTGCGGAGCGGCATAGCGGCTGCGCAGCTGGGTGTAGCTGTGCAGGACATCCTGCGCGGTCACCGGATCGCCATTATTAAAGCGGGCCTGCGCATTCAGCCTAAAAGTAACGGCCTTGCCATCGGGCGCCACGCGGATATCGTCGGCCAACAGGCCATACATGGTGGCGGTTTCATCCAAGCTCATAACGCCCAGCGATTCAAACATCAGCGCGCCCAGCCCTGCGGCGGGTGTGCCCTTCAAGATCAGCGGATTAAAGCTATCAAAGCTATTGCGCCGGTCGGGATTGGGTAGCAAGAGCTGGCCACCGGGCTTGGCTGCCGGGTCGGCATAGGCAAAGTGGCGATAATCAGCGGGGTATTTGGCTGCATCACCCAAAGTATAAGCATGCCCGGCCCATACACTAGGCAGGTATAGCAGCAGGCAACTGAGCAGGATTTTTTTCATACTGCCTATCTTAATCCAAAGCCCCGCCGCCCTCCTTGCGCCAACCGTTTGGCGTCACAAATGCAAGACAATCAGCGGAAAACAGATGTCAGGCCGGCATTTCGCCGCTAGATTGAAGGCATGCTCAATCTGCGCCCCTCCCCCCTTTTGCTACTGCCTATGTTGCCGAGAATGTGGCTAGTCGCGCTGCTGTGGCTTGGCGTGGCTGCGGCGCAGGCCAGCACCCTGAAGGCCTATACCGAGGAATTCGCGCCGTTTAATTACACCCGCAATGGCCAGCATCTGGGCCTCGCGAATCAGATTCTGGAACGGGTCGCCCAAGAGAGCGGCATTCGCATTGAGCGCTTCAGCCTACCGTGGCTGCGCGCAGTGCAAGCCAATCAGCAAGAGCCCGATAGCATCATCTACACCATGGTGCGCACCCCCGCACGTGATAAGCAATACGTGTGGGTGGGGCCGTATGATGATTGCGATCTGGTGATGATGCGGCTCAAACCGCGCACCGACATCGTGATTCAAAATCTCAAAGATGCCGAACGCTATGTATTGGGCGCTCCGCGCGGCGCAGCGGGGATTCAAACCCTGCAAAATGCCGGCTTTAATATGAAACGGGTAGATACCACTTCGGCCGAAGAAAATCGCACAGTTAAAATGCTGTTTGCCCAGCGCTTTGATTTATCGGTTGGGCTGCTGATTCCGCATATCTTCAGCGCCCGTGAGCTGGGGCTGGACGCCAGCCAGATTGTGCCGGCCTTTACGCTGGCCAAAGGATATGGCTGCTATTTTGCCTTCAACCCGATGGCGAACCCGAATTTAGTGAGCCAGTTTCGCGCCGCCTATCAGCGTCTGCAAGAGCGCGGCGAGATCGAGCGGATCCGGCAGCAATACCTCGCCAATCCGGGGCAGAATGCTACGCCAAGCGTGGTAAAATAATCTTTTACTTCTGACGGTGCAGGCATGGCTTATCTAGCCTTGGATACCTCTAGCGAACAACTTTCTCTGGCGATCGCCCATGCTGGGCAAATTCACGCCCGCGTGTGGCAGGTGGGCCAGAAACATGCTGAGCTCACCCTGCCCGCCTTACGCACCTTGCTCACCGAGCTAGGCCTTGAGATGGCCGCGATTACCGGCATTGCTTACCCGCAAGGCCCCGGCTCGTTTACCGGCCTACGTATCGGCTGTGGCATTGCCCAAGGGCTGGCGTTTGCCCGCAATCTACCAGTGGTAGGTGTTTCTACGCTCTTGGCTTTGGCCGAGCGCAGTGGTGCCTTGCAAGCCTATGTGTGTATCGATGCGCGCATGAATCAGGTGTATACCGCCGCCTATACGCGAGCGGCGCTAGATCAGCCATGGCAAATGGTCCTGGAAGAACAGGTGTGCGATCCAGATGCAGTACCGCTACCGCCTGGTGAGGGGTGGCTTGGGATTGGCACTGGTTTTGCGGCATATGCGCAAGCTCTGCAAGAGCGCTTAGGCGCGCAGGTAAGCCAAATCGCCGCCAGCGAACAAGCCAATGCTGAGCAGCTACTGCAACTGGCGCTGCCGCGCTTTGCCAGTGGCGACGTTCAACCCGCGCATGAGGCCAATCTGGTGTACTTGCGTGACAAAGTCGCGCTAAAAACCAGCGAACGAGTTGCCAAATGACTACCTACCGCATTGCCCGCCTCAGCGCTGCCCATGTCGCCCCATTGGCCGATTTAGATGGTGAAACCAATCCCCATCCGTGGACAGGCAAACAGTGGCTTGATTCGCTCAGCCACCATGACTGCTTTGGGCTCTGGCAAGGCGAGCAATTACTGGGTTTTGCTGTCGCGATGGCGACGCTGGATGAAGCCGAAATTTTGCTGATCGCCATTCACCCCGAGCGCCAAGGGCAAGGTCTTGGCCGGCAACTGCTTCTGGCGGTTGAACGCGAATTAGCCAATGAAGGTGTACGACAGCTGTTTCTCGAAGTGCGCGATAGCAATCAAAGCGCGCGCGGCTTTTACCAAAGCCTAGGCTGGCAAGAAAGCGGCCGGCGCAAAAATTACTACCCCTGTCTACCAAGCTCGAGTGACAGCCAGTCATCACTGCGCGAAGACGCGATTCTGTGCAGCAAAGCCTTAGCCATCCCCAGCACACTGCCGCAAGAAGCTCAGGAGCTGGCATGAATCGGCGCGCAACCGTACTCAACGAGCTGGGGCTAGCGCCACTGTGGGTACGGCGCGAGCAGCTTGCCGCCTGGCAAGAAGCAGCGAACAGCGCGACAGCCGCTGAAGCTGCGCCAGCAGAGCGCGCAGCACCGCATCAAACCACGCCTGCCGTATCCGCCAGCGAGCCTGCATTTACACCCCTCGCGCAAGCGGCCCATCACAAGATTGAAGCGCAACTCGAGCATGCGCCCAGCACGATCACCAAAGCCCCTTCCCAAGGCGCTGCGGCTATTCATCAGGTGCTGCAAGCCCGTAAACCGGGGCACACCCAAACTAGCAACCCAGTTCCGCCACAACTCGAAACACAGCTCGACGAGCGCGCCAGCGCGATTGCCCAAATGAATTGGGCAGAGCTACAACAGGCCATTCGCGATTGCACCGCTTGCAAACTATGCCAAACCCGCACGAACACAGTGTTTGGTGTGGGCAACCCACAGGCGAAACTCGTGGTCGTCGGGGAAGCGCCGGGCGCAGAAGAGGATGCGCAAGGCGAGCCATTCGTAGGCAAGGCTGGGCAATTGCTCGACAATATGCTGGCCAGCATCGGTCAGCGCCGTGGCGATGGCGTATTTATCGCCAATGTCCTCAAATGCCGCCCGCCAGGGAACCGCAACCCGCAAGCCGATGAAGTGGCACAATGCGCGCCATTTTTACATCGCCAACTCGAGCTGATTGCCCCCAAAGTGCTGTTTGCCAGCGGCCGATTTGCCATCTCCAACCTACTGCAAGATGATGCGCCTATTTCAGCTTTGCGCGGCAAAGTGCATCAATATCGCCAGTTGCCTGTTGTGGTCAGCTACCACCCCGCCTATTTGCTACGCAATATGCCCGACAAAGCCAAAGCGTGGCGTGATTTGCTTCTACTGAAAACGACGCTTGAAAAATAACCAAGTAGCCTTAGCTATACCGCAGTTATGGAAAAGGCATACCCTACCGGGTATACCCCCAAAATCCAAGCGAATTAATAGTCTAGGAAATATACCCCTTAAAAAATATTTGCGAGATTTCTTCTCGCAATGCTTTAACGAACAAAAAGCCCAGCGTAGCTGGGCTTTGTTTTTGGGTTATGTTTGCGCCGCGGGCTTGGGCGCGGCCGGTTCGCGGTGCTGCTGTCTGTCGTGGGTTTTATGTGGGACTGAGGGCTTCGCTTGCTGGTGTTCAGCACCCCGCCATTTCCGCCGCGCAAAGCAAAAAGCCCAGCTCTTCCGAGCTGGGCTTCTTTAGGGGAGTCTGGCAATGACCTACTTTC
>NZ_JTLG01000011.1:0-14333 GCF_000799095.1 Chitinibacter sp. ZOR0017
GTCAGGCTGTGTATCTAATCTTTTTTGCATCGCTTCCAGCGTGTCTTCATGTTCCCAGCGCCGAACACGGCGATAACTGCTAGGCGTGCATTTTTCTTTGAGCGGACACCGGGGTCAGTCGGAGCTCCAGTACCTATTCATATTTAATCCTGCCTCAACACTGGCAAATCGCCAAATCAGACGACGACCCGCTGGACAAACATATTCATTCGCTACCGCATCAAAGACAAAATCGTCTTTGTCGAAACGACCCTCGGCCTTCGCATTGGAGGTCATTGGCTTGGACACCAAGGCGGTAATTCCTGCTTCTTCACAAGCCTGAATCTCTTCACTGCTGAAATAACCACGATCCGCAATGGCTTGCAGATTTGGTGCGACCATAGCGTCTTTTGCCTGCTTGGCCATTTTCACAAGCTGGCGTCGATCACTCCCATTATTAGTAACTTCATGTGCCACGATGAGGTGGTGCTGAGTATCGACTGCAGTTTGAACGTTATACCCGACTAGTCCACGGCTGGTACTTGTTGCCATGGCGCGTGCATCTGGATCGGTGAGGGAGATTTGTCCGGCAGGTTCTTGTTCGAGCTGTGCTTGCACCTGCTTGAGCATTGCCATCCGAGATTTTAACGTCGCCATTTTTTGCGTTAGCCGTTTGGTTCTTGCTTCGGCAATTTCAGCAGGCTGCCTATCGGCTGTATCCATAGCGGTCAGGTAACGTTCAATGCAATGGTCAATTTCCTGCATGCGTTTTTCAAGCTTGCTACGGGTGAAGTTACGATCATGCGAATTTACGGCTTTGAATTTGCTGCCATCAATAGCCACCGTCGCCTGTGTGAATAATTTTAACTGGCGGCACAGTTCAACGAACTGCCGACAAACATTACGGATTGCTTGTCCGTTATCTTTGCGGAAATCTGCGATCGTTTTGAAATCTGGCGACAGTCGACCAAGTAGCCACATCAATTCAACGTTTCGCAAACTTTCACGCTCGAGTCGCCGGCTGGATTGAATCTGATTGAGGTAACCATAGATGTAGAGTTTGAGCTGCAAACTGGGGTGGTAGGCTGGGCGGCCCGTAGCCTTTGGATCTGAGCCAGAGAAACCCAGTTGCCGTAAGTCGAGTTGCTCAACAAACTCATCGACAATCCGAACAGGATTATCTTCACCGATGTAATCATCTAGCAAAACTGGAAGCAAAGTACCCTGCGTTCGGCAATCACCCTGAACAAAGCGTGTCATCTAGGAGTCCCAACAAACGGTTTGTTCATTGTAGACCAGCTGTGTTTTCACACAGCCTCCGGCCAAAGCGGACTTTCATGTTTGAGGCATCAATGTCTGTTTGTAGTTACACTCCAAACTCTAACGTAGAGCTAACCGGCGCTGCGCGGCTTTCTCGTGCAGCGTCTAGAGAGCGAAGCGAACGGGGTTGAGCGTTAGGTTAGAACTCGGGGCGGAAATAATAGTTGTCATCGGGTGGGTCTGGTTCAAAAGTTAGGTTGGTGGTATTAACCTTAAGGGTTGATAACTTGCTATCACCGACGGCATCGATGAAATCACCTCTTCTGTCACCATGTGTACAGGAAATGATGTAGTCGACCAGATATTCACCGAATGGAATTTGCGCGGAAGACCATTGTCTGTCTTGAAACGTTCCCAGACGAACGGTTGGAATTACATAATTTTCAGTGGGTGCTTCGAGAACAAAATAGTGTTGAGTAACTTCTGCCATTTTCCTACATTGTGTCGTGAGGCGAGTTTTTTCGCTCGTCGACAATTGCTCAAGTATTCCATTCTTTGCTTGAGCAATAATCGCCTTATTGATCTTTAACGCTTCACAGTTGCTCTTAAAAACAAGAGCAAAATCAGCTCCAAACTTATGCTCCGCAGCGCCTGGACCACGGTCTGCCACGACGGTTGATTGAAGGTCAATGACACCATTTTTGTTACCAAAATTGATTTTCCCATCCAGTCGTCCCAAAAAGGCGTCAACGTAAGCACTTTCATGTGCATACCTCTTTCGTTCCAAACGAGATACGGCTTTTGAAACGTAATCATTAACCTCTTTGAGTAATTCTGAGCGACGCATAGGAGTCTCGATAAGTTCTAACGTTTGAGCTAAGCCGCGCCGCATTGCGGCGTCGGCTTGAGCGAGTTGTTATATTTTTTCAAAGTATTCCGAAATCAGGGCAGTGTTCTTAAGGTATGCATCAAGGACTTGGAATAGGAAATATTCGCCTTCTTTTTTAAAGTAAAAAGGGATATTAGCGTTATCAATTTTAAATGTTTTTATTTTTTTATATCCTTTGCTGTCTGGATTAGACAGTCTTTTTTCGTATTCTTCTAGGGTGTATAGAATTAACTCATGATCCAAGTGAGTTATGAGATATTCGTCATTGCTTAAAGCGTATTCAAGATGAACAACTTGAGTGATAATGTCGTCACCAACTATCTCAAAGTCTTCAATTAATTCTTCAAATGTTAAGCTGGACTTTACTGTGTCATGGCGAACCCATAAATTATCGCCATAATTCTCTTTGGAGTAAAACTTAGATAATTTAGGAAGGGTTGATACTTTTAACTTTAGAGGTGATCCGGTCTCCATTTCTTCCATGATAGGAATAAGGTCTGAAACGTAATCAACCCTAAATGATATGTCCGAGATGAATTTGTTTTTAATTAAATCTTCTATTGTAAAAAGCAGCTTTCTTGGAACATCAATCCAAAAATATTTATCAATGCGACAGTCTTTTATGGTTTGACTGTCCTTATTATTGTATATGCTTATATTGGAATTGAGATTAAGGAGGCTGTATTTCGAAAACTGAGCATCTTCTTTTTTTAGGTCTATGCCTATTTTTGAGTATTCGTCTTGAACAACGGATGAATACTTTAAATCCAATACTTCCATACGACCTCTCAATAGCTCATGCTTTGAATACAAAATGGAGCCGATGTAGTAACTTGCATAGTTTCTACGAATATATTCTTGATCGTCGTTTCCATGGATTTGCCTGAACGAGTTATTGAGAATTTCCAGGATGCCAGGAAACTCATTTATATTCTCTTCGATATGGCTGAGTAGCTCATGATATGTCTTGATGGTCAGCTTTCTATTTGCCTCTTCAAGTAGAGGGGCATAAAAAGCAATGGCACCAGGATTGTATGATCTTTCTTCAATTTTACGTAGTATTGCCCTCTTTTCATTTTCATGATTTTCCGTATATATGCGCATTACTTTTGAATGGAAGCTTTTGCAGTTTGATGAGGTTTCAATATAGGGGATTATCTTCTGAGTAATGACTGGGTTTTTTTCAAGAAATGCCCTGCAGAATTTTCCATGCGTGCAAAATTCACTTTTTTCCAGGGTCAGTTTATTTATTTCTTCGAAGAGTCCAATCATTACTCTTTATTCCTGTCACGCAGTGAGTTGAAAATATAACGTTGAAGCTTAGCCGTGAGCGGCGGCTTGCTGATGCTAGTCGGCTCGCGATTGGTTAGGCCTCTTGCAGGCACAGATCTCACCCGCCAGTTCAGACTGTAGTGGCATAGTAATTATGGCCATCGATAAATAGGTTTTGACTGCCACTTTGGCCAAACAGAGTGAATTGCCCACCGATACCTTCCGATAAACAGCGGCCCTTCAAGTGAAGGGATCTCTCTGAGCATCGAATGGCGGACCTCAACCGTCTATAGAAGATTAATTGTCACCTTGACTCTATGCTGACGCAATCGTCAGGAGCAACCTGTCGCTGCAACAGCACATGAAGGGCTGCATTGTGCACAAAACCAGCCGTTTTGCTCCGAACAGCAGCCGTCGGCTTTGGCCGAGCAGCAGTCACTCAGACTTCAAAATATTCATATCCTCTCGGCAGCATGCCACGAATGCCAGACTGGATCGTCACAAGTGTTCAGAATCCGCAAATGTCCGATTTACGCTGAAGATGGGCTAGCTCGCGAAACGTGCCCCTACATCGGGTGCCATCATTAAACGGCAGCGTGGCGGCGCTGGTAATCGGCATAGGCGCGAGCCACGCTGGGCGAAGGTTGTGCTGGGTCGCCAAGGCCAAATTCCTGCTGCAATTGCGGTAGATTTTGCTGCATGTATTCGATCACGCGGCCGAGATTGGCCTGCTGTTTGGCAAAGAAATTATCACGCTCGGTCAGCAAATTGGCGCTGCGGCTAAAATGCGCGCCAAACTGATTGATGGCCGCCATGGCAGCTTCTGGCTGACGTTGCCATTGCGCCGCAAGCTGGGCGGGGTCGAGCTTGGCGGTCTGGCTCACCGGGTCGATAGTCAAGCCCAATACGGCCATGCCTTGGATGCCTTGCTCGGCGCCATGAAACGGGCTGGCGATGCTTTGGGCCAGCTCATAGCGGGCCACTTGCGCGGCTTGCGTGCCAGCCAGTAGCTCGGGGTCTTGCAGATCGGCATTAAAATCAAAACGCCACTGATTGTATTGATCTACCAGCGCCTGCAAAGATTGCTGCACCGTGGCAAGATCTGCCGCCGGGCTGAGGCTAGCGAGGCGATCGGCTGGCTTGGTGAGCTGGCTCACGCCTTCTTGCATGGTGCTCAGGCGGCTGGATTGGGCCGGATATTGCACCGCCAGCTGATTGATGTGGCTCATCATCCGGTACGCGCTTTCCGGGTCAGGGAGGGCCAGATTGCGCCCGGTGGGCGAGAGGCCGGCGATGCTGCTGATTGCCGTGCTGGCAGAGGTATTGCCTGCTGATTGAGTATTGGTGAGGTTGCCCGCCAGATACCCTGCTGCTAGTTGGTTTAGGTCGAAGGCACTAGCGCCGCTGGCACGGCTGCCATTCAAGTCACTGAGGGTTTGAGTTTTGAATTGGCTGATCTGCTGCGCCAGCGCGCTAAGCTCACTGGGAATACGGGCCATGGTTCACCTCGGCAATCGAACGCTGTGCTTGATTAAAGCAGAAAACGTACCAGCCCGCCGGCGGGCTTATTCTTCGATGCCGATCAGGTTTTTTTCGATTAATTCATCCAGCAAAAAGCTGAAATCGGTGCTGGCCGAGCTATCGGGCGCGTAGCGGAAGACATCCAGATTGTCGCCCACGGCGGCCATGATGTCGTTGCTTTCGTGAATGATGGTGCGCAAGAGCTCGCGTGGGAAATGCTTTTCTAGCTGGGCGCGCACTTTTTCGTGGGTGGGGTTGCCGTCTTGGTAGCGGTTCACGATATAGCGGCGCTCGCGACGGCGATCGAATTTTTCCAGCCCAAACAGCGTGCGTTCGAGCATACAGGCGCCATTGAGCGCCAGAAACTCGGCCGCAACCGGAATCAGAATCAAATCAGCGGCCAGTAGCGCCGAAAATGACAAAATACCCAGCATCGGGCTGCAATCGATGATGATGGGCGTGCCGCTACCGGCCAGCATTTCGGCTTCCAGCGCCAGTTTTAGGCGCCAGATATGGTCGCGATGGCGCACCAATTGCGAATCCACCCGCGCTAATTCCAGATGCGATGGGATGAAATGAATACCGGGGCCTGAGGTTTGAATCAGGTCGGTGAGCGGCGAGGTGCCCTGATAGAAGCGGTAGATGCTTTGGCTGGCGCGCGGATTCAGGCCCCAGGTGGCGGTGAGGTGAGCTTGGGGGTCCAGATCAATCACCAGCGGCGCGATGCCATTTTGCGCCAGCGTGGCGGCCAGATTGGCTGAAAGGGTGGTTTTACCCACGCCGCCTTTCTGATTGAACACTGCGATTACCGTCATTGCCTCACCATCTGCTGTAGCTCGCCGGGCCAGCTACAGTCTGCCAATAGTCATCCTGCGGCCGATGATTATGCCATGACGGCCGCCATCCGACATGGTTACAATGCGCCACTATTTCATTTGTGAGTCATCAAGCATGAGCAGCCTTGCGCACCGTCTGGCCCAGGAATTGAACTGCAAACCCACTCAAATCAGCGCCGCCGTGGCTTTGCTGGATGAGGGCGCCACGGTGCCGTTTATCGCCCGCTATCGCAAAGAGGTGACCGGCGGTCTGGATGATGGCCAACTGCGCTTGCTCGCTGAGCGCTTACGCTATCTGCGCGAGCTGGACGAGCGCCGCGCTAGCATCATCGCCACGATCACCGAGCAGGGGCAAATGAGCGCCGCGCTGCGCGCCCAGCTCGATGCCGCCGATAACAAGCAAACGCTGGAAGATCTGTATCTACCCTATAAGCAAAAGCGCCGCACCAAAGCGCAAATCGCCCGCGAGGCCGGGCTGGCCACGCTGGCCGAGCAATTGCTAAAAAATCCGCAGCAAGACCCGGAAAAACTGGCGGCGGGCTTTGTGTGCGAGGGTTTTGCCGATACCAAAGCCGTGCTCGAAGGCGCCAAAGCTATCTTGCTGGAGAGCTGGGGCGAAGACGCCGCGTTGATTGGCCAGCTGCGCAGCCATTTACAAAGTAGCGGTTTGGTCACTAGCAAAGTGGTGAAAGGGCAGGAGCAGCCGGGCGCGAAATTTGCCGATTATTTTGATTTTGCCGAAAAATGGGGGGCGATGCCCTCGCACCGGGTGTTGGCGGTCTTGCGCGGCGCAAATGAAAAAATCCTCAGTATTGGCATTCAATTGCCGGAAGAAATCGAAAACGGCGCGCGCAGCAAAATCTGGAGCAGCGCCGAGCAGCGCATCGCGCGGCATGTGGGCATTAGCGCTCAGTGCGCCGAGCTGTGGCTGGGCGAGGTGGTGCGCGCGGCGTGGCGCACCAAGCTGGGCGTCTCGCTGGAAAACGAGCTGCTCACCGCCGCGCGTGAGCGCGCAGAGCTGGAAGCGATTAAAGTCTTTTCGCGTAATCTGAAAGACCTGCTGCTGGCCGCGCCCGCGGGCCCGCGCTGCACGCTCGGGCTGGACCCGGGCTTGCGCACCGGGGTGAAAGTGGCGGTGGTGGATGCCACTGGCAAATTACTCGCCACCGATACCATTTATCCGCACGAGCCGCGCCGCGATTGGGATAAAGCGCTGCATACCTTAAAAAAACTATGCGACACACATGGCGTGGAGCTGATAGCCATCGGCAATGGCACGGCCAGCCGCGAAACCGAACAGCTCGCCACCGACTTAATCGCCCAGATCGACGGCAAAAAACCGGTTAAGGTGGTGGTGTCCGAAGCGGGCGCTTCGGTGTATTCGGCCTCTGAATTGGCCGCCAAAGAATTTCCGCAGCTCGATGTCTCGCTGCGCGGTGCGGTGTCGATTGCCCGCCGCTTGCAAGACCCATTGGCCGAATTGGTGAAAATCGAGCCCAAGGCCATTGGCGTGGGGCAGTATCAACATGATGTGAATCAGACTGAGCTGGCTCGTATGCTTGATGCCGTGGTGGAAGACTGCGTGAATGCGGTGGGGGTGGATGTGAATACCGCCTCGGCGGCACTACTGGCTAGGGTATCTGGCTTAAGCCCAGTATTGGCGAGTAATGTAGTCGCATACCGTGATGAGTATGGCGCATTCAAAAACCGCAAAGCGCTGCTGAAAGTGCCGCGCTTGGGGCCCAAAGCCTTTGAGCAGGCAGCCGGCTTTTTGCGCATTATGCAGGGCGATAATCCGCTGGATGCCTCGGCTGTGCACCCTGAAGCCTATCCGCTGGTAGAAAAACTGCTGCAAAAATTAGGGCAAGACCTGCGCAGCACCATGGGCAATCGCGCCGCGCTGCAAGCGGTGGCACCCGAGAGCCTGACCGATGCTCAGTTTGGCCTGCCTACCGTCAAAGACATTCTGGCTGAGCTGGAAAAACCCGGCCGCGACCCGCGACCCGAATTCAAAACCGCCACCTTTGCGGCGGGCATTGAGAAAATCAGTGATCTGCAAGTAGGCATGGTGCTCGAAGGCGTGGTCAGTAATGTCACCAACTTTGGCGCGTTTGTCGATATTGGTGTGCATCAGGATGGCTTGGTGCATATCTCGATGCTGGCGAACACTTTCGTCAAAGACCCGCACGCGGTGGTGAAAGCCGGGCAGGTGGTGAAGGTGAAGGTGCTGGAGGTCGACGTGCCGCGCAAGCGCATTGCACTGACCATGCGCCTGAATGATGAGCCCGCCGCGCGCAGTGATGCGCGACAAGGTGGGCGCAGCCGTGGCGAGCTGACGACCGGCAAGTCGCACTCAGCGTCTGCATCCGCGCGCACGGGGCAGGGCCAACCCCGCCATCAGCTGGCCGCAGCGCCATTAAATACCGCCTTTGCCGATGCCTTGGCTAAACTGAAACGCTAGGGGTATAGTCAGCTAGATCTTGTGAAATATTGATCTGTAGGCAATACCTGCTTGGGTATGTGGTGGTGGATGCGCTCCGCCACCTGCCGCGTGGCCAGCGGCCGCGCCGGCGGCCCGTGATGGTCGTATACTGCGGGGCTGATTCCCGCCGCGAGCCCACGATGTCCGAACGCCGTTTTCCGCCTAGCAAAGACGAAATTGCCCTGTTTGCCCCATTTGCCGGGCTGACGCTGGCGCAGATTGTGGTGCCGCAAACGGCGGCCGAGTTTGCCGCCGCGCAGGCTAGCCTACTGGCCGCGCCGGTGCTGGGCTTTGATACCGAATCACGGCCGGTATTTAAAGTGGGCGAGGTCTCGCGCGGGCCGCATCTGGTGCAGCTCACCACGGCCACGCAGGCGTTTTTGCTACAAACCAGCCGCGCCGAATGTCGGCCATTGCTGCAGGCGGTATTGGCCAGCCGCGCGGTGGTAAAAGTGGGCTTTGGGCTCTCGTCGGATAAAGCTGATTTGCGGCGCAATTTCGGGCTGGAGCTCGATGCCGTGCTGGATTTAAATACGATTTTCCGCCGCCAAGGTTACACCAGCACGCTGGGCGTCAAAGGCGCGGTGGCGGTGGTGTTGGGCCAGCGGCTGACCAAATCCAAGCGGGTAACAACCTCGAACTGGGCCAACCCGCGCTTGCAGGATAATCAGCTCTTGTATGCCGCCAACGATGCCTATGCCGCACTGCAAGTCTGGCAGGCTTTACAGCTGCCACTGGCTAGCGCGCCGATTCATTATCGCGCGGCGCAGGGCGGAGCGGGGCCGGCTAGTGGCGATACAGCTGCATCAGCTGCTTAAGCGTGCCATCTTTGCGCATGGCTTCCAGTGCCGTATTGAGCAGGGTGACGGTGGCCTCATCCATACCTTGTTTGCTATAGGCAAAATGTGCGTCTTCCACCGCCCAGCTTACTGGCAGCGGCGCAATGTGCTTGAGCTTGAAATCGCGCAAAACTGCCTCGGCTGAGAGCGAAGAAGTAAATACCAGGTCGACCCGATTAAGCGCCAGTTTTTGCAAATTGGCCTGCATGGTGGGCGCCACATCCACCAAAATGCCGGGTGGCTTTTTGGCGAGCCAAGCGTCGATTTCTTTGCCAAAACTATCGCCCCGCGCCACCCCGATGCGCAGTCCGGGGTATTGGGTGAGGTCTTTCAGTGCATTCACCTGCCAGCGTTTTTGCCGTTGCGTGTTGTACATCAGCTGAATAATCGTTGGGCTATACGGGCCGGAAAAATACGCATACTGCTCGCGCTCCGGGGTTTTGAGCGCTTCCATGGCGATATCAAGCTCGCCACTGGCGAGCTCGGTTAGGGTGCGCACCCACGGGCGCTGCAGATACACCAGTTTGCACTGGCTGCGCCGCGCCATTTCGTTCAGCACTTCCACCGCATAGCCACGCATCTGGCCTTGCTCATCTTGGTAATGAAACGGCGCCCAGGTTTCCCAGCCCACTTTGAGCCCGCTCTGGCAATCACTGGCTGCGACCGGTGCGGCGCTGAGGCTGGCCAGTAGTAGCATGAGCAGGCTCCGCCAGCCCCGCCAATAGTTCAATATTCGGCCCATGATAATGCGCGCCCCCGGCCGCTGCCTCGCTCGATAGTGCAGCTATAGGCCAGCGGCTGTAAGCAAGCAAGCACCCTGCAGCTGCACGGTGCCACCACTGGACGGCTGGTGCTGTGGCGGTCGGTATGCTGGGGGGTATGAAGCTGAAGGCCTTTTTAGGTGTGGCCTACAGTCCTATACCTAATTATGACGAGCAGCTGACAGAGAGCTCGCTGGCCCAGCTGGGCGGCAAAGCGGCGTAGGCGGCAAATTCGGGCTGCTCGGCAAAGGGCTGGCGCAGGCACAGCTCCAGCTGCTGCACTTCGCGGTAATCCCCCTGCTGGGCGGCCTGAATCGCCAGCTCGGCCAGATGATTGCGCAAAATGTATTTCGGATTGGTGGCTAGCATTTGCGCGCTGCGGCTGGCGGCATCCACGCCATCTTGCAGGCGGGCTGCGTAGCGCGCCAGCCAGTCATCAAATTGCGTGCGGGCGAGGAATAAATCGCGCAGCTCGGCGCTATTTTGCTGCACGGGCCAATGCGAGAGCGTGCGCCAGAAAATCGTCCAGTCGGTGTGCGTGGCCTGCATTAGCTCGAATAGATCGGTGACCAAAGTCCAGTCTTCATCCAGCCATTGGCTAAAGCCCAGCTTGCGCTGCAGCAGCTCGGCAAACGCCGCTTCAAATTGCGGCTGATAGTCGCTCAAGGCCGCCAGCAAATCCTCGCGCTCGATCAGCGGCAGCAGCGCTTGGGCGAGGCAATGCAGATTCCAAAGACCAATTTGCGGCTGCTGATTGTAAGCATAGCGGCCGTTGTCATCCGAATGATTGCAGATATGGCCGGCATCAAAGCCATCCAGAAAACCATACGGGCCGTAATCTAGGGTCAGGCCCAGGATCGACATATTGTCGCTATTCATCACCCCGTGGCAAAACCCCACAGCTTGCCAGTGCGCAATCAGCGTGGCGGTGCGGCTAATCACCGCCTGCAGCAGCGCCAGATAGGGCTGCTCGGCGGCTTGGCAGGCTGGATAATGATGGCGGATCACCCAGTCGGCCAGCTCGCGAATGCGCTCTGGTTCGCCCTGGTAAAAGTAGTATTCAAAATGCCCGAAGCGCACAAAGCTGGGCGCCAGCCGGCTGACCACGGCCGCGGTTTCGGCGGTTTCGCGCCAAACCCGCTGCGGCGAGGCGGCCAGCGCCAGGGCGCGGGTTGTGGGGATACCCAGGTGGTGTAATGCCTCGGAGGCCAAGTATTCGCGGATGCTAGAGCGCAATACCGCCCGGCCATCACCGCGGCGCGAATAGGGCGTGGGGCCTGCGCCTTTGAGCTGCCATTCCCAAATTGCGCCTTCGGGCGCGGCAAATTCGGCGATCAGCAGCGCGCGGCCATCGCCCAGCTGCGGCACATTCACGCCAAACTGATGGCCCGAATACACGCTGGCCACCGGCTGGCTGCCTTGCGGGATGCGGTTGCCCAGCAGATAATCGGCCAGATCTGGCGTGGCCGCCAAATCCAGCCCCAGCGCTTGCGCCAGCGGCTGATTCAGCGCCACCACCTCGGCGCCCGGCATGGGCGTGGGCGCCGTCGGGGTGTAAAAACGTGGCGACAGCGTGGTAAAGCGCGGCTGCAAGGGCAAGGCGTGAAGCGGATGCGGCTGGGTCATTGCGAATAGTTGAGTTATTTAATCGGGTATTGCCTATTGTACGGGCCAGACCCGGGTTTGTCATGGGGAAAGAAGATGAGCGAAAAAGCGCCGGTGACGCAGGCGATTCGCTGTTTGCGCCAGCAGAAAGTGCCATTTGGCGAGCATTTATACGCCTACGAAGAAAAGGGCGGCACGGCCGTTTCAGCCCGCGAGCTGGGTGTGGATGAGCATTGCGTGATCAAAACCTTGATCATGGAAGACGAGAAAAAACAGCCGCTGGTGGTGTTAATGCATGGTGATAAAGAGGTCAGCACCAAAAATCTGGCCCGGCTGATTGGCTGCAAAACCATCGCCCCGTGTGCGCCCGAGGTGGCCAATAAACACAGCGGCTATCTGGTGGGCGGTACTTCGCCGCTGGGCACCAAGAAAACCATGCCGGTGTATGTGCAGCAAAGCATTCTGGATTTGCCGCTGATTTATCTGAATGGCGGCAAGCGCGGGTTTTTGGTGAGTTTGGCGCCGCAAGCGCTGGCCAGCTTGCTGCCGGTGCAACTGGTGGATGTGATTGCTTGAATGGATGGATTGGGGTATTGCCAGCCAAGTAGCGAATTAATTGGCGTGGCTGGGTATACATGCCAATGCATGCCGCTGGCTAGGTAATGCCGCCATTCAGGCCGGTTAAATCTTGCTTGAGATTGATCAGCGTGCCCGAATCAATCATGCCCTCCAGCCGATCGACAAACTGGCTGGCTTGTTTCAAGAGATTGCTGCGCTCGCGCGGCTCGGGCGTGGCTTCGGAGCGCAGGTATTTGATGATGGCGTGGGTAGAGGAGAGCAGCAGCCGCTGATTGCAGGTGCTCTGCGCCAGCGGAATGAGCCGCTCTAGCGCCAGCGTGTATTCGTTTTTCAGCATCAGCTGCACGGCTTCGTTGTTCAGCTCGGTGACTTCGCTGCCGCTGTGCTGGATAAAATGCTGCCACACCGGCCGCATATTGGCCGCGCTTTCCAGCATGCCGGAAATATGCCGGGTGGTCACAAAGCGCCGCGCCAGCGCGTACAGCCATTTATAGGGCGGCGCATGATGGTCGGGCTGCTCGCCTTCCAGCGTGGGTGGGCAAATCAGGTCGGCGGTCATGATAAAGGCCATGCCGATTTCAAGCGTGAATTCGCTATTGCTCAGATATGCCGCTGCGTTTTCCAGCTGCTGCGGCTGGCCTTCGTACACGGCGCTGGCCAGAATATCGATCACCCGATTGCCGAGCGAATCATCGCGTTTGGCAATTTCACGCACCATGCGCAGGTATTTGTCGGCGTCCGAGCCATTGTTTTCGCGCCGTGCCGCCAAGGCTAATTGCAAAACGGTTTCGCTATTGAGTACCGCCGAATTGCCGCCGCAAGTGACCGCGCGTTCCAAAAACTGCTTGGCCCGGCCGGCATCGCCGAGCATATTGGCCAGATTGCCGGCTTTTTGCAGTCGGCCGACATTATTGGGCGTCATGGCCAGGCATTTTTCAAACACCGCCATCGCTTCGTTCAGGCGCCCCTCGGCCATATACATCGAGGCGAGTTCTTCGTAGGCATCTACATACTGCGCGTGTTCCACAATCGCCGCCTGAATCATACTTTCAGATTGGGTTTTCTTGCCTTGCCGCGCCAACGTGCGCGCTAGCCCCAACTTGGCCCACGGCACAATGCGCTGGTTGAGGATTTCTTCATACAGGCGTGCCGCTTCATCCAGGCGCCCGGCTTCCAGCAGCAATGAGGACAGTAGACGCATAAGGTCGCTACTAAAACCCGCGGCCTTGGGCACCAAGGCTTTGGCTTCATTAATCGCGCCCATGGTGTCGCCGATGTTGATTTTGTCGTACACGGGCTTGAGAAAGCGTTTGCGCTGCCAGGCTTTGGAGAGCCGCTGGGTGAGATCGCGGCTGGTAAAGGGCTTGATCAGATAATCATCAGGGCCAATTTCGGCTACCGCCACGACCTTTTCATACGAGGCCTCGGCGGTGATCATGATCCAGATCGTATACAGCGGCAGCTCGCTACTGTGGCGCAATTCCTCCAGTAGCTCCTGCCCATTCATGCCTTCACCAAAGTGGTAGTCGCACAGCACCGCGTCATACTGGCCATTGCGTAGCCGGCGACGGGTTTCGCCAATGCTGCTGGCCGTATCAACCCGGTTGATGCCGGATTGAGCCAGCGTCATGCGCACCGATTGCCGCACCGTTGGGGCGTCATCAGCAACGAGGACATGGGCCTGAGCAATTTCTTCAGCGGACATAGGCCTGTACAGAGTAAGGTTTCTATTACTATCGGCCAAAATAGCCGAAGCTCAAAGTGCGGGATCGACCGGATGGTAAAAACGTACAATCCTCGCGCAGGGTGTATGCTGGCGTATTCGTGTGATCAGCGCCTTGAGCCAAATGCCAGCATGAGCCAAAAACCGACTTTTCCTGCCTTGATCATGCTGTTGCTCGCGGCAACGGCGCTGGTTTTTTATTGGGACGCCTGGTCTGCCTGGCAAAGTAATTCGATGGTGGGGCACTGCAGCAGTTTGCATCCGGGCGCCGTGTGTACGCAGGCGACTGCCGTTGGGGCATGGCTATTTGCGGGCGGCTCCCCGGCGCAGGGCTATGCCGTGCTCTTGGCGGGCTTGGCCAGCGGCTTAATGGGGCTAGTGATCTTGCTCTGGCGGCTAGGGGCGCACCGGCAGGGGCGTTCGCAGTAATCAGCGCAGAAGCGGGAATGCGCTTTCACTAGCCAGAAAAGAAAAAAGCCCCAATCTTGCGATTGAGGCTTTGTTCAAGAATTTGGTGCCCAAGAGAAGACTCGAACTTCCACACCCTTGCGGGCGCTAGGACCTGAACCTAGTGCGTCTACCAATTC
>NZ_JTLG01000012.1:0-15725 GCF_000799095.1 Chitinibacter sp. ZOR0017
TCAGAGTGGTTTTACCGTGGTCAACGTGACCGATGGTACCTACGTTAACGTGCGGCTTGGTCCGCGTAAACTTTTCTTTAGCCATTTTACAAATTCCTCAGATTATTTTTTAGCTGCCATGATGGCATCAGCAATGTGCTTCGGTGCGATAGAGTAATGCTTAAATTCCATTGAGTAAGTTGCACGACCTTGCGACATTGAGCGCAGAGTAGTCGAGTAACCAAACATCTCAGACAACGGAACTTCAGCTTTAACCATCTTGCCACCAGCAGGATTGTCATCCATACCTTGCAAGATACCGCGACGAGAAGAGATATCACCCATGATATCACCCATGTACTCTTCTGGCGTCTCAATTTCCACAGCCATCATCGGCTCCAGAATCACCGGACCAGCACGACGCATTGCCTCTTTGAAGGCAATAGAACCAGCCAACTCGAAGGCGATCTGCGAAGAGTCAACATCGTGGTAAGAACCAAATGTCAGGCGTACTTTTACGTCCACAACTGGGAAGCCAGCCAACACACCAGACTTCAGTGTATTTTGGATACCCTTATCGACAGAAGGAATGAATTCGCGAGGAATTACACCGCCCTTAATTTCATCGATAAACGAGTAGCCATTACCTTCACCAGCTGGCTCGATAGTGATCGTACAATCACCGTACTGACCCTTACCACCAGACTGTTTGGCGTGCTTACCCTGAACATCAGCAGCGATTTGGGTAATGGTTTCGCGGTAAGCCACTTGTGGCGCACCTACGTTAGCCTCTACACCAAACTCACGCTTCATCCGGTCAACCAGAATCTCGAGGTGCAACTCACCCATACCAGACATAATGGTCTGGCCAGTTTCTTCATCGGTACGAACGCGGAATGATGGATCTTCTTTAGCCAAACGACCCAGCGCCAGACCCATTTTCTCTTGGTCAGCTTTGGTTTTTGGCTCAACTGCAACGTGAATTACAGGCTCTGGGAACACCATGCGCTCAAGCACGATAGCATGGTCTGGATCACACAGAGTTTCACCAGTAGTCACATCTTTCAAACCAATCGCAGCAGCGATATCACCAGCACGTACTTCATCGATTTCTTTACGATCGTTAGCATGCATTTGCACGATACGACCGATACGTTCTTTCTTGCTCTTAACCGAGTTCAGAACAGAGTCGCCTGAATTCAATACGCCAGAATAGACGCGGAAGAAGGTCAACTGACCAACATACGGGTCATTCATCAGTTTGAATGCCAGAGCAGAGAATGGCGCAGAGTCTGAAGCAGGACGAGAAGCCTCTTGCTCGCGATCATCCACACCTTTAACGTCTGGAATATCCAATGGTGATGGCAAGAATTCAATCACTGCGTCCAACATACGTTGAACACCTTTGTTTTTGAATGCAGAGCCACACAGCACTGGCTGAATTTCACACGCCAGAGTACGGGTACGCAGAGCAGCGATAATCTCTTCTTCGGTCAATTCGCCGGTTTCGAGATATTTGTTCATCAGCTCTTCAGAAGCTTCGGCCGCAGACTCGACCATCTTCTCACGCCATTCTTGCGCAACTGAAACCAGATCCGCAGGGATATCGCCGTATTCAAACTTCATACCTTGCGATGCGTCATCCCAGATGATCGCTTTCATTTTCAGCAGATCAACAACGCCTTCGAATTTGTCTTCCGCACCGATAGGCACTACAACAGGTACCGGATTCGCTTTCAGACGAATTTTCATCTGCTCAACCGCACGGAAGAAGTTGGCACCTGAGCGGTCCATCTTATTCACAAATGCCAAGCGAGGTACGTTGTATTTGTTAGCTTGGCGCCATACGGTTTCTGACTGTGGCTGAACACCGCCCACAGCACAATAAACCATACAAGCACCATCCAGAACACGCATTGAACGCTCAACTTCAATCGTGAAGTCAACGTGCCCTGGGGTATCAATAATGTTTACCAAATGCTCTTGGAACTGCATGCCCATACCTTTCCAGTAGGTAGTGGTTGCAGCCGAAGTAATGGTAATACCACGCTCTTGCTCTTGCTCCATCCAGTCCATGGTGGCTGCGCCATCATGCACTTCACCGATTTTGTGATTTACACCGGTGTAGAACAGGATACGTTCGGTTGTGGTAGTTTTACCAGCATCAATGTGAGCAGAGATACCAATATTGCGGTACCGCTCAATAGGGGTTTTACGTGCCACGGTTTAATCCTTATTGGAAAAACGTAATTAGAAGCGGAAGTGTGCGAACGCCTTGTTAGCATCAGCCATGCGATGCACTTCATCACGTTTTTTCATGGCGCCACCGCGACCTTCAGCAGCATCCAGAAGCTCACCCGCCAGACGCAGATCCATTGACTTCTCGCCACGTTTGCGCGCCGCTTCACGGACCCAACGCATCGCCAATGCCAGACGACGACTTGGGCGTACTTCTACTGGTACTTGGTAGTTAGCACCACCGACACGACGGCTTTTCACCTCAACGGCAGGTTTTACATTGCCGATTGCGGTGTTAAATACTTCCAGCGCATCTTTGCCAGATTTTTTAGCGATCTGGTCCAGTGCGCCATAAACGATGCGCTCAGCAACGGCTTTTTTACCGTCCAGCATTACAACGTTCATGAATTTAGCGAGTTCAGTACTACCAAATTTTGGATCTGGCAGAATCTCACGCTTCGGTACTTCTCTGCGTCTTGGCATAAATTTACTTCCTTAATGTGACATTCAGTTGGGGATACCCCGCGGACATCTATGAAGATGGCCACTTACTTGACAGCTTTTGCTCTGCGCTGCCGCACAGACCGTGCAAATTACGCCTTAGGACGTTTAGCACCGTACTTAGAGCGAGACTGCTTACGATTTTTCACGCCAGCCAAGTCCAGAGAGCCGCGTACGCAGTGATAGCGCACACCTGGCAAGTCTTTTACACGACCACCGCGAATCAGAACCACGCTGTGCTCTTGCAAGTTATGGCCTTCACCGCCGATGTATGAGATCACCTCAAAACCATTGGTCAGACGAACTTTACAAACTTTACGCAAAGCGGAGTTTGGTTTTTTTGGAGTAGTGGTATACACACGAGTGCACACACCACGCTTTTGCGGACACGCCTGCAGAGCGGGTACTTTGCTCTTAGCGACTTCCGCGACACGCCCTTTACGGACGAGCTGGTTGATAGTTGGCATTGTTTCTAACTTCCTACCGCGTTTAAATAAAAAACCCTTAGCTTGCGCAAGGGAATTGAGTTTCCAAAAGGAAACGCTGCGACCGGCATTTCACCTGTCGCAGCAAAAGACTTTGAATTATAAGGAACTTGACAAGAGAACGTCAACGCCTTCAGCGCAAGCGGAAGGCGTTCCTATTATTCAGCTGCTGTTTCACCTGCTGATTCGGCCATCACTTCAGCCGCAATTTCTGCAAACGGCATCAGAGCTTCCGCTTTACCCTGCAGGCGCTTGCGGTTTTTGTGGTACGCAAGACCTGTACCTGCCGGGATCAGACGCCCCACGATCACGTTTTCTTTCAGACCACGCAGATCATCGATCTTACCCATAATCGCCGCTTCGGTCAGGACACGAGTCGTTTCCTGGAACGACGCAGCGGAGATGAACGAGTCAGTCGACAGCGATGCTTTGGTAATACCCAGCAGAATATTGTCAAACTTCGCAGGTTCTTTGCCCTCAGCCAGCAGTTTGTCGTTCGCGATCAACACTTCGGCGCGCTCAACTTGCTCACCCAAGATGAAGTCTGAACCACCGGCATCAGAAATCACGACACGACGCAGCATTTGACGCACGATAACTTCAATGTGCTTGTCATTAATCTTCACACCCTGCAAGCGATAAACCTCTTGCACTTCATGAACGATATAACGTGCCAAGGCTTCGATCCCTTGCAGACGCAAGATGTCATGCGGATCAATCGGGCCATCCACGATCGTTTCACCGCGGTTAACCACTTGACCGTCGTGCACCATCACATGCTTATCTTTAGAAATCAGATATTCATGCGCAACACCCTCAAGGTCGGTCAGCACCAGACGTTGCTTACCTTTGGTGTCTTTACCAAAGCTTGCAGTACCCGTTACTTCTGCCAACATGCCGGCATCTTTCGGTGAACGAGCCTCAAACAGCTCGGCTACCCGTGGCAGACCACCGGTAATATCGCGTGTTTTCGCAGATTCTTGTGGGATACGGGCCAGAACATCACCCACACCTACTTGCTGGCCATCTTTCACCGTAATGATCGAACCAACTTGGAACGAAATGGTTACTGGGGTTTCAGTACCCGCCAGTTTGATCTCATTGCCAAACTCGTCCAGCAGTTTCACCAATGGGCGCACGCCCTTGCTCGAAGTGGCTTTCGCTTTCGAAGCAATAACCACTAGCGTTGACAGGCCGGTTACATCATCTACCTGTTTAACAACGGTCATCCCTTCTTCGACGTTTTCGAAGCGAACGGTACCCGCGTATTCAGTAATGATTGGGCGTGAGTGAGGATCCCATGTACCCAGCACTGCACCCGCTTTCACCGCGTCGCCGTCTTTTACAGTCAGCGTAGCGCCATATGGCACTTTGTGTGTTTCACGTTCACGGCCGTTGTCGTCCAGAACGATCACTTCCGCTGAACGGGCGATCACCACTGGCTCACCCTTAGCGTTAGTTACATAACGCATATTCGAGCTATAAGCGATCTTGCCGCCAGATTTCGCTTCAACCTGATTGGCTGCTGCCGCCCGTGATGCCGCACCACCGATGTGGAACGTACGCATGGTCAGCTGTGTACCTGGCTCACCAATCGACTGCGCCGCGATAACACCAACCGCTTCACCGCTATTCACCAGGTGACCGCGACCAAGGTCACGGCCATAACATTTCGCGCACAGACCATAGCGGGTTTCACACGTCAGTGGTGTGCGCACCAGCACTTCATCAATGCCACGCTCTTCGATCACATCCACTGCATCTTCGCTCAGCATCACGCCGGCTTCGAAGATCGTTTCTTGTGTCGAAGGATCAACCACGTCTTTAGCAACTACACGACCCAGGATACGGTCACGCAGGGCTTCAACCACGTCACCGCCTTGAACAACGGCCTTCATCGCCACACCATTTTTGGTGCCGCAATCGTCTTCAATAACCACCAAGTCTTGCGTTACATCGACCAGACGACGTGTCAGATAACCTGAGTTCGCTGTCTTCAGGGCCGTATCCGCCAGACCTTTACGTGCACCGTGTGTTGAGATGAAGTACTGCAGTACTGTCAGACCTTCACGGAAGTTAGTGGTAATTGGCATCTCAATAATCGAGCCATCTGGCTTAGCCATCAGACCCCGCATACCTGCCAGCTGACGAATCTGCGCTGCCGAACCCCGAGCACCCGAGTCAGCCATCATGTAAATCGAGTTAAACGATTCTTGCTCATCCTGTTTGCCGTTAGCATCCAGAACTGGCTCTTTACCCAGCTGATCCATCATCGCCTTCGCGATTTGATCACCGGCACGGCCCCAGATATCCACGACCTTGTTGTAGCGCTCGCCTTGGGTTACCAGACCTGAGCTGTATTGCTGCTCGATCTCTTTTACCTCGGCGTGGGCAGCTGCTAGCAGTTCCACTTTCTTCGCTGGCACCAGCATATCGTCAACGCAAATCGAAATACCGCCACGCGTCGAGTATGAGAAACCGGTGTACATCAGCTGGTCAGCAAACACGACCGTGTCTTTCAGACCACAACGACGGAATGAAGCATTGATCAGCTTACCGATTTCTTTTTTCTTCAGTGCTTTATCGATATGCGAGAAATCCAAGCCTTTTGGCAGAATTTCTGACAGGATCGCGCGGCCAACTGTGGTGTCACGACGCACCAAGCGGTATTCCCACTCACCTGCTTCGTTTTTCGACCATTGTTTCGTCCGCACAGAAACGCGAGTTTGCAGCGTAACGGCTTTATTTTGGTAAGCACGCAGCGCTTCAGACACGTCAGCAAAAATTGTCAGGCGTTCACCGGCATCGCTCAGGCGCTCACCTTTGGCATATTTTGCTTCGCGGGTCATGTAGTACAGACCCAATACGATATCCTGCGACGGCACAATGATCGGCTCGCCATTGGCTGGGGCCAGTACATTGTTTGACGCCAGCATCAGCGTACGCGCTTCCATCTGCGCTTCGAGCGACAGTGGTACGTGAACGGCCATCTGGTCACCGTCGAAGTCGGCATTGAATGCCGCACACACCAGTGGGTGCAGCTGAATCGCTTTACCTTCGATCAGGGTCGGTTCGAATGCTTGAATACCCAAACGGTGCAGTGTCGGCGCACGGTTCAGCAGTACCGGATGCTCACGGATCACTTCTTCCAAGATATCCCATACGACTGGCTCTTGGCTTTCCACCATTTTCTTGGCGGCTTTAATGGTTGTCGCCAGGCCCATCACTTCCAGCTTGTGGAAAATGAATGGCTTGAACAATTCCAGCGCCATCAGTTTTGGCAGACCGCACTGATGCAAACGCAAAGTTGGACCTACGGTAATGACCGAACGGCCTGAGTAGTCAACACGTTTACCCAGCAAGTTCTGACGGAAACGACCGCCCTTACCTTTGATCATGTCGGCCAGTGATTTCAGCGGACGCTTGTTCGCACCAGTCATCGCTTTACCGCGACGGCCGTTGTCCAGCAGTGAGTCGACCGACTCTTGCAACATCCGCTTTTCATTGCGCACAATAATTTCTGGCGCACGCAATTCCAGCAGGCGTTTCAGACGGTTGTTCCGGTTGATCACGCGGCGATACAGATCATTCAGATCGGAAGTCGCAAAGCGGCCACCATCCAGCGGCACCAATGGACGCAACTCAGGCGGCAGCACAGGCAGTACATCCAAAATCATCCACTCTGGCTTGATGCCTGAACGCTCGAAGGCTTCCAGCACTTTCAGGCGCTTAGCGATTTTCTTGATCTTGGTTTCAGAACCGGTGCTATCCAGCTCAGCACGCAGCTTGCTGATCTCTTGATCAACATCCATGGATTTGAGCAGCTCGCGTACCGCTTCCGCGCCCATCATTGCTACAAACTCGTCGCCGTACTCTTCGACTTTGGCGAAGTAGTCTTCTTCGGTCAGCAGCTGTGCGCGTTGCAGCGGGGTCATGCCCGGCTCGATGACGATGTATGCTTCGAAATACAGCACGCGTTCGATATCACGCAGTGCAACGTCCAGAACCATACCCAGACGTGACGGCAGCGATTTCAGGAACCAGATGTGCGCCACTGGGCTAGCCAGCTCGATGTGGCCCATGCGCTCACGACGCACTTTCGACAGCGTGACTTCAACGCCACATTTTTCACAAATTACACCGCGGTGCTTCAGGCGTTTGTACTTACCGCAAAGACATTCGTAGTCTTTGATCGGGCCAAAAATACGCGCACAAAACAGACCGTCACGCTCAGGTTTGAACGTACGGTAGTTGATGGTTTCTGGCTTCTTCACTTCACCAAACGACCATGAACGGATTTTCTCAGGCGATGCGAGCCCGATCTTAATCGCGTCAAATTCTTCGTCTTGGGTGACTTGCTTGAAGAGTTCGAGTAAGCCTTTCATTCCAATATTCTCCAGTGAGGGCAATCAGGGTATTAGCTGCAAAGCTAGGCAGATCCTAGCCTGCAGCCCTATACCTCACAGCAATCAATAGGTTTCCAGATCGATATCGATACCGAGCGAGCGGATTTCCTTAACCAACACATTGAATGACTCTGGCATGCCAGCATCAATGCGGTGATCGCCCTTCACAATGTTTTCGTATACTTTGGTACGACCATTCACGTCGTCAGACTTCACAGTCAACATCTCTTGCAGGGTGTATGCAGCACCATAAGCTTCCAGTGCCCACACCTCCATCTCACCGAAACGCTGACCACCAAACTGAGCTTTACCGCCCAATGGCTGCTGAGTTACCAGCGAGTATGGACCG
Organism: Chitinibacter sp. ZOR0017; assembly: GCF_000799095.1. Classification (NCBI taxonomy): domain Bacteria; kingdom Pseudomonadati; phylum Pseudomonadota; class Betaproteobacteria; order Neisseriales; family Chitinibacteraceae; genus Chitinibacter; species Chitinibacter sp. ZOR0017. The sequence continues at coordinate 7,959 of NZ_JTLG01000012.1, forward strand.
GTTGAACGGGCGTGCATCTTATCGTCCACCAAGTGGTGCAGTTTCAGATAGTGCATCACACCCACGGTCACTTTACGCTCGAAGGCTTCACCAGTACGGCCATCGTACAGTTGCATCTGCGTTTTGCTGCTATTGAAGTCAAGCTGCTGCGTGCGAGCATCTTCATCTGGATAAGCCAGATCCAGCATCGCGCGGATTTCGCTCTCTTTCGCGCCATCAAATACTGGGCTCGCGAAGGTCATACCCTTGCGCAGGCCTTGAGCCAGATCCAGCACTTCAACATCAGTCAGACCCGCGATGTCTTCTTGCTTACCAGCGCTGTTGTAGATGCGATCGAGGTAGTTGCGAACTTGCTCCAGGTTTTGCTGATCGCGCAGCATCTTGTCGATGCGTTGACCAATCCCTTTAGCCGCCCAGCCCAGATGCACTTCCAGAATCTGACCGATATTCATCCGTGACGGTACGCCCAATGGGTTCAGTACGATGTCGACCGGTGTGCCATCCGCCATGTATGGCAGATCTTCCACTGGCAGGATTTTCGATACCACACCCTTGTTACCGTGACGACCGGCCATCTTGTCACCTGGCTGCAGACGACGTTTAACCGCAACGTACACTTTCACCATTTTGATCACGCCAGGTGGCAACTCATCGCCTTGGGTCAACTTACGTTTCTTATCTTCAAAACGCAGCTCGAACTCGGCTTTAGTTTGTGCGATCAGGTCTTTATTAGCTTCCAGCTGACGAGCGCTTTCTTCATCGGCCAGACGGATATCAAACCAGTCGTGCTTGTTCGCCTGATCGGCCAGATATTCAGCGGTAATGGTCGCGCCTTTAGCCAGCTTTTTCGGACCGCCGTTGGCAACTTTGCCCACCAGCATGTCTTCAATCCGCTTGAACAAGTCGGCCTCTACGATCCGCAGTTGGTCGTTCAAGTCTTGACGGTAGCGACGCAGTTGCTCATCGATAATCGATTGGGCGCGTTTATCACGCTCAATACCTTCACGCGTGAATACTTGTACGTCGATCACGGTACCAGTCATGCCTGAAGGCACGCGCAGCGACGTATCTTTAACGTCAGAGGCTTTTTCACCGAAGATGGCGCGCAGCAGTTTCTCTTCTGGCGTCAGCTGAGTTTCACCTTTAGGCGTTACTTTACCGACCAGTACATCGCCGGCTTCAACTTCAGCACCGATATACACCACACCTGACTCATCCAGACGGCCGAGCATACGCTCTGACAGATTGGAGATATCACGGGTGATCTCTTCAGGGCCCAGCTTGGTATCGCGCGCCATTACGCTCAATTCTTCGATGTGAATTGAGGTGTAACGATCGTCAGCAATCACCTTCTCGGAAATCAGAATCGAATCCTCGAAGTTGTAACCATTCCATGGCATGAAGGCGATGGTCATATTTTGACCCAGGGCCAATTCGCCCAAGTCAGTCGACGCACCGTCGGCAACCACATCACCCTTCGCCAGAATGTCGCCTTTCTTCACGATTGGACGCTGGTTGGTGTTGGTGTTCTGGTTAGAGCGAGTAAATTTAACCAGATTGTAGATATCTACACCGGCTTCACCCGCGATCACTTCGTCGTTGTTCACGCGCACAACGATACGAGTGGCATCAACATAATCAACCACACCACCACGCAGAGCGGTTACGGCAGTGCCCGAGTCGGTCGCACAAGTGCGCTCGATACCGGTACCTACCATTGGTTTTTCTGCACGCAGACAAGGTACGGCCTGCCGCTGCATGTTGGCGCCCATCAAGGCACGGTTCGCGTCATCGTGTTCAAGGAACGGAATCAGCGATGCGGCAACCGATACGATCTGGCTAGGTGCCACATCCATAAACTGCACGCGATCTGGCGAAGCCAAGATGGTTTCACCGGCTTCACGGCATGTCACCAGCTCATCGACCAGATTGTTGTCTGCATCGGTTTGGGCGTTCGCCTGAGCAATAACATACTTGCCTTCTTGAATCGCCGACAAATATTCGATCTCGCTGGTGACTTTACCATCCACGACTTTGCGGTATGGGGTTTCCAGAAAGCCATACTCGTTGGTGCGGGCGTAGCAAGACAGCGAGTTAATCAGACCAATGTTTGGACCTTCAGGCGTTTCAATCGGACACACACGACCGTAGTGCGTTGGGTGTACGTCACGAACCTCGAAGCCCGCGCGCTCCCGCGTCAGACCACCTGGACCCAGGGCAGAAACACGACGTTTGTGCGTGATTTCTGACAGTGGGTTGGTTTGATCCATGAACTGTGACAGCTGAGAAGAGCCGAAGAACTCTTTCACTGCGGCCGATACTGGCTTGGCATTGATCAGATCATGCGGCATCAGATTGTCTGATTCGGCTTGCGACAGACGCTCTTTCACTGCGCGCTCAACACGCACCAAGCCGGCACGGAATTGGTTTTCTGCCAGCTCACCAACCGAACGCACGCGACGGTTACCCAAGTGATCGATATCGTCCACTTCACCGCGGCTATTGCGCAGCTCGAGCAAGATGCCAATCACGGCGATGATGTCTTCAGTCGACAGTACGCCAGGACCAGTAATGCCCTTAGCGCCTACGCGCTGGTAGAAACGGCGCTGCCAACCCGGCGCTTTTTCATCCAAGCGATCTGGGTAAGCGCGGCTATTAAATTTCATGCGACCTACGGCCGACAGATCGTAACGATCTTCGGCGAAGAACAGGCCATTGAAGAGCGCTTGCACGGCCTCTTCTGTTGGCGGCTCACCAGGACGCATCATGCGATAGATCGCAACACGGGCTTGCCATTCGTCTGCAGTATCATCAGTCCGCAGTGTCGACGAAATGAAGCCACCTTGGTCAAGGTCGTTGATATACAGCGTGGTGATGGCTTTAACTTCGTTCAGATCCAGTTTTACCAACAGATCTTCGGTCAGCTCTTCATTGGCTTTGGCAATGATTTCACCAGTTTCTGGATTCAGCACGTCTTTCGCCAAGACGCGACCATACATGTAGTCCAGCGGGACTTGTACATGGGTCATACCCGCGGTATTGATATCGCGGATGGTTTTGGCGGTAATACGCTTATCTTTCTGAACCAGTACTTTGCCTTCGTCAGTCACGATATCAAATTTCGCAACTTCACCACGCAGGCGATCCGGCACCAGTTCCCAGAAAATACCGTCTTCACCCAATTGGAAGGTATCGGTATCAAAGAATTCAGCCAGAATCTGTTCAGGGGTATACCCCAGCGCCTTGAGCAGAATGCTCACTGGCATCTTACGACGACGGTCAATCCGGAAGAACAGCAGATCTTTCGGGTCAAACTCGAAATCCAGCCATGAACCGCGGTAAGGAATAATCCGCGCCGAGAACAGCAGTTTCCCTGAGCTGTGGGTTTTACCCTTATCATGCTCGAAGAACACACCAGGAGAGCGGTGCAACTGTGAAACGATGACGCGCTCAGTACCATTGATGACGAACGAACCGTTCCGGGTCATCAGTGGAATTTCACCGAAATACACGTCCTGTTCTTTTACTTCCTTGATTGTTGGCTTGGATGACTCACGATCCATGATCACCAGGCGCACACGGGCGCGCAATGGCGCTGCAAATGTGATGCCCCGCTGCTGACACTCTTTCACGTCAAACGCGGGTTCACCCAGTGTGTAGTGCACGAATTCGAGGCGTGCATACTCATTGTGCGAAACAATCGGGAAAATCGAGTTGAACGCAGCCTGCAGACCGATCTCGCGACGCCCTTCTAGGGGCACGCCCAGTTGCAGAAACTCGGAATAAGAGTCGATCTGAGTAGCCAGCAGAAACGGTACTTCGAGGACACTTGCCCGCTTCGCAAAACTTTTACGAATGCGTTTCTTCTCAGTGAACGAGTATTTCATACTCATAAACTCTCCATGGGTGGGGCGCAATGGACAAACCGCAAAACGCCCGCTAACAAATCAGTTGTGAGCGGTTTCTGGTTTGTCTGCTGCTGGTGCTACTTACAAACATGCTGTAAGCAAGCGCAGTATACAAACGCAAAAGGGCAGACGGATTGCTCCGTCTGCCTGAACTACTTAGCTAGTTAAGGATTACTTAACTTCAGCTTGTGCGCCAGCTTCGATCAGTTTCTTAGCGATCGCATCAGCATCAGCTTTAGAAACACCTTCTTTCACAGCTTTAGGAGCGCCGTCAACCAGGTCTTTGGCTTCTTTCAGGCCCAGACCGGTAACTTCACGTACAACCTTGATCACGCCAACTTTTTGTGCGCCAGCGTCGGTCAGGATTACGTCGAATTCAGTTTTCTCTTCTGCAGCAGCAGCAGCGCCACCAGCAGCAGCTGGGCCAGCTACGGCAACAGCAGCAGCAGAAACGCCGAATTTTTCTTCGAACGCTTTAACCAGGTCGTTCAGTTCCAGTACAGTCAGCGCGCCAACCGCTTCGAGGATGTCTTCTTTAGTGATAGCCATTTGTAAATACTCCTGAAAATCTTTTCGGATTAATATAGTTAAATTGCGAAATTATGCTTCGGCTGCTTCCGCAGCAGGAGCTGCGGCGCCTTCGCCTTTTTTCTCTGCCAGCGCAGCCAGAGCGCGCGCGAAGCCAGAAACAGGCGCTTGCATAACGAACAACAGTTTTGACAGCAGTTCTTCGCGGCTTGGTACAGATGCCAGGGCGGCTACGCCAGCTGCATCCATTACTTTGCCATCATAAGAACCGGCTTTCAGAACGATTTTGTCGTCTTTTTTCGCGAAATTGTTCAGTACTTTAGCTGCAGCAACTGGGTCTTCAGAAATACCGTACACCAGTGGGCCAACCATTTTGTCGGCCAAATCGGCGAACGGAGTTCCTTGTACCGCACGGCGTGCCAGCGTGTTTTTCAGAACACGCAGGTAAACGCCTGACTCACGCGCTTCTTTGCGCAGTTGAGTCATGCTGGAAACCTCGATACCACGATATTCAGCGACTACGATAGTCTGGGCTTTGGCAACTTCTGCCGCAATCTCAGCTACGACCGCTTTTTTGTCGTCAAGATTAAGACTCAAGGTCATTCTCCATTAGTTAAGTTCAGCGCATTGTTGATGCGCCACCCAATCAAACGGCGACCAATATTCAGGAGACTAATAACTAAACTAGGTTCAGCAAAAAGCCTGCATTGGGAGCACCGTCTGCGTAGGCTGGTGTTTGGGCACCTTGATTAAGCCAGCCAGATGGCTGGCACCTACGGTCTTTGACATTCTGGGGCCAAAGCCCCAGCCCAAAGTCGGATTACAGGACAGACGAAGTGTCTACGCGAACACCCAGGCCCATCGTGCTTGATACGGCGATCTTCTTGAAGTACACGCCCTTAGAGCTAGCTGGTTTAGCTTTTTGCAGAGCATCAACCAGAGCTGCCAAGTTTTCACGCAGATCAGCCACTTCAAAAGAAGCGCGACCCAGAGTTGCGTGAACGATACCACCTTTGTCAGTACGGTATTGAACCTGACCGGCTTTCGCGTTTTTAACCGCTTCAGCAACGTTAGGCGTAACAGTACCTACTTTCGGGTTTGGCATCAGGCCGCGTGGACCAAGAATCTGACCCAACTGACCAACGATACGCATTGCATCTGGAGATGCAATCACCACGTCGAAATCAATATTGCCAGCTTTAACTTGTTCAGCCAGATCTTCAAAACCTACTACATCTGCACCAGCAGCTTTAGCTGCTTCAGCGTTAGCGCCTTGGGTGAAAACAGCAACGCGTACTGATTTACCGGTGCCTTTAGGCAGAACAACAGCACCACGAACAACTTGGTCAGATTTACGTGGGTCAACGCCCAGGTTAAATGACACATCGATTGATTCGTTGAATTTAGCAGTTGCTGCGCCCTTAACCAGAGCCAGAGCTTCATCAGCTGCGTACAGTTTATTGCTGTCAACAGAAGCACGCAGTGCTGCCAGACGTTTAGAAACCTTAGCCATTTACACGCCCTCCACTTCAATACCAATCGAACGAGCTGAGCCCGCGATGGTACGCACAGCCGCATCCAGATCAGCACCAGTCAGATCAGCCTGCTTGGTTTTTACGATCTCTTCCAGCTGAGCACGTGTCACTTTACCTACTTTGTCGGTATGTGGACGTGGAGAACCTTTAGTGATGCCAGCTGCTTTTTTCAGCAGGATGGTCGCAGGAGGCGACTTCATCACGAAAGTGAATGATTTATCTGCAAAAGCAGTGATCACCACTGGAATTGGCAAGCCTGGCTCAACACCTTGTGTTGCAGCATTGAAGGCTTTACAAAATTCCATGATATTCAGACCGCGCTGACCCAGCGCTGGACCGATTGGAGGCGAAGGATTTGCTTTACCAGCTGGCACTTGCAGCTTGATGTAGCCAATAATTTTTTTTGCCACAGGACTACTCCTTAAAACGGGTCAAACGCCAATGCGAACATTAGCTCCCCAACTCAACACCCCCGACGTGCGGGGGCCTAGTTCATCAGGTTTTTTCTACCTGAGAAAACTCCAAATCGACCGGAGTGGCACGACCAAAGATAGATACAGCCACTTTCAGGCGATTCTTGTCGTAATCAACGTCTTCAACCGTTGCAGAAAAATCCGCAAAAGGACCATCGATCACGCGCAAAATCTCACCCACTTCAAAAGACACTTTGTGGCGTGGTTTTTCAGCACCATCCTGCACCTGCTGCATCATCCGCTCCACTTCTTTGAGCGGGATTGGCATCGGCTTAGTGCCTGTACCACCGATAAAACCGGTCACTTTTGGCGTACTCTTCACCAAGTGCCAGCTATCGTCGGTCATTTCCATTTCAACAAATACATAACCAGGGTAGAACTTACGCTCTGAAACCGCCTTGCGGCCACCCTTTACTTCCACCACTTCTTCTACCGGCACCAAGATCTGACCAAACAGATGCTCCATGCCAAGACGTGTAATTCGTTCAGTCAGCGCTTTTTGCACACTCTTTTCAAAGCCCGAATATGCATGCACTACATACCAACGCATTCCCATGCCTGATGCTCCGCCTTATTTACCGCGACCCAGCACGATATCGTAAAACACCCAAGCCAGGCCAGAATCCACAACCCACATGAACAATGCCAAAACCGCCACAAACAAGAACACAACCCCAGTCACCTGCCAGGTTTCTTTCTTGCTTGGCCACACAACCTTTTGCGCTTCTTTGATCGCATCACGGGCGTAATCAACAAAACCGCGACCAGTCTCGCTAAACCACAACACCGCAGCCGCAGCCGCTAGACCCGCAACTACCGACAAAGACCCGACAAAGGACTGCCCTGCGGGAACCAAATAAAAGCCAGCCACACCCAGCGCAACCAACGCGAGTGCCGCTACCAACTTCAGGCGTTCAATGTTTTGCATTACTTTCTGGCGACCCATAAAACAAAGCCGCCCCAAATCAAATTTGGAACGGCTCCGCTGATATCGTGGCAGGCGATGAGGGTCTCGAACCCCCAACCCCCGGTTTTGGAGACCGGTGCTCTACCAATTGAGCTAATCGCCTACGGAGAGGCGGAATTATAACTTAACTCCGCCAATTTTGCAAACTACTTATTCAATAATTTTCGCTACAACGCCAGCACCAACGGTACGGCCACCTTCACGAATCGCAAAGCGCAGACCTTGCTCCATAGCGATCGGGGCGATCAGCGTTACAGTGATCGATACGTTATCACCTGGCATAACCATTTCAGTGCCTTCTGGCAGAGAAATCGCACCAGTTACGTCCGTAGTACGGAAGTAGAACTGAGGACGGT
>NZ_JTLG01000013.1:0-78498 GCF_000799095.1 Chitinibacter sp. ZOR0017
AGCGCCAAGCCGGGATTGGCCACAATGCCGCGTCCCAACATCACGTCGGTGCATTCCGAAATCGCTAGGCAGCGTTATTCCTATGTTTTGTTTTTTATTGCGCGGATTTAACTTACATAACATTACCGTTTGCTGATATGACTTTGGCGCCCAGAAATATGACATTACCTAGACATGGGTGATTTGAATTACAACTCAGTCGAGCATGAAAGAAAGGATGCCTAACGTGCATAGGCTAGTTCGCCGGCAACCGTGTGGTGCCGATGTTAAGAGTAGACGGGTAGGATGTGATCAAGCGTCTTTAAAAGGCAGACTTGCCGCGACGATTAAAAGACGTAAAAAAACCCTTGCGCAATCAGCACTAGCTGATCGATCAAGGGCTTGTAAAGACTGGCGGAAAGAGGGGGATTCGTCAATTTGATTTTATTTTCCTTTGTATTCATGTGCTTGGCAATAGCTTGCGTCTCTAATGTGGAATCCCTTCGTGGAAGAGCAAAAGATTTTCATCGCAAAAATTTGTCCGCCTACATTACCGATTAAAACGGTCGATGTTCCCCCGTGGGGGGTAGTTTCCCGCTAGATAATTTGTCCATGCGCGGAATGTTTCCTGCTTGCCGTGGCCTGAGCCTTTCCTCCAGACATCTAAGACCACGCCCCAGCGTAGCCTCTGAAGTAGCCCCTTCCTTTGTTGTCGCCGTTCATTCCCTTGCGCCGCTGTTGGCTCAATCAGGTATACCTCTTTGAGCTGCATCTTCTGCTGTCCTTTTGTGGTTCATTTGGGTTGACAGTATTCTGAGCTAGCGCCATTATTGAGCCGTCAATCTCAATGAGCTAGTCAGGGAAGGGTTTAACCATGTTGTTCTACTATGGCCGCGTGTCGACCTCCGAGCAGAACCTTGAGCAGCAGCGCAGGGAAGCCGCTGAGCTGGGCTGTGAGCGTTCCTACTTTGATGAAGGGGTATCGGGCTATCACATCGCACCGGTAGAGCGTAAGGGCTGGAAAGCGGTTCTGGCGGGTATTCGTGAAGGAGATACGCTCTACGTTCGCTGGCTAGACCGCATCAGCCGTCGCTACGATGAACTCCACGCCACGATGGGGGAGCTGATGGGGAAGGGCGTTAAGGTGGTCTGTACCATGAACGGTATGGAGTTTGACGGACTCACCGACGACCCCATGAAGAAGGCTGTGCGGGACGCTGTGCTGGCTTTCATGGCCGCGCAAGGGGAGGCTGACTACAAGAATCGCCGCGAGATGCAAACGCGGGGAATTGCGATTGCGAAGCAGGAAGGACGCTATCGTGGCAAGCCTAAGACCATCGACGACGCTCAGGTGAAGGCGTGGAAGGCTGAGCACGGCGCGACCATCAAGGCCACTGCGGACTACTTCGGTATCAGTGTGAGCAGCGTAAAGCGGGCTTGTGCCGAATAGTTGAGTAGATTTGTCGGGTATTGTCTGGCTATCTGTAGACGGTTTAAGCGAGGGGATAGAAAAAAAGTTTCCCCTCACTATCGCATCTACTCAAATTCGCCAAGACGCTGAAGGACGCTACTGCCTGAACGACTTGCACAAGGCTTCGGGCGGCATGGGCAGTGACCAGCCTGCGTTCTTCATGCGCCGTAGTACCACCAAGGCGCTGATTGCTGAACTCTCAAGCTCTGCAAATTCGCAGACCTTAAATCCAGTCTCACAAGTCCTTGGTAAAGGTTTGGAGCAGGGAACCTACGTAGTCAAGGAACTGGTCTACGCCTACGCGATATGAATGCGTGCTAGCGCATCGCTGATTAGCCCTAAGTTCCACCTCGAAGTCATCCGTGCCTACGACACGCTGGCTACTCAGGCGTGGCAGTGCAGCTCAATAGCAACACCATGTAACAACTGAAAATTGAAAAGCGTACCTTCTGCGGCGTTGAGCTGGATATTATCTTTGGGCATCCTGAGCATGATGTTCTATTTTTCTTACGCAAGGTGCTAGACGCGGCAGGCCACCCAAGCTCGCAAAGCCAAACAAGCATCCAAGGGCGCAAATACAGCGGCAAAAAAACCTTTAAACTCAATACGATAACTAAGGGGATATGTGAAACGCATCCCCTGAAACAACTCCTAGCGAAAGGCGGCGGCGGTTCTTGGGTGGCAACAGAAAGTGTTGTCTATGAAATCCTTAACAGGGGTTATTCGCCGCAAACCGAACCCTTCCGTGATTGGGTGAACGGTGAGGTGCTGACAAGTATTCGCAAGACGGGTTCTTACGACATCGCCAAGTCTGACACTCCCGCTCATAACCCATAGGAGTTCCCTAAATGTTCGGCTCCAGTATCTTCATTGACCCCACTACGGTTTCATGGGGCGACATCATCACCCTTTTTGTCGTCGTCGTTGGCCTCTTGTTGTATTCCTCTTGGCATGACCATAAGACCGGCAGGAACCGCCCAAAAGATGGGGGCGAAACCAGCAGAACCACAGCCCGCAAAGGGAGCGATGGCGATAGCGGGAATACTCCGAAATAGCATGGGTCTCGGTGTTGAAATTTCTACGATAATGCAAATAAATCAATGACATACGATTGAAACAATCAGCAACTACTATGCGCCTCCTTTTTCAACTGAAGTAGGAAGTCGCATTAATGTTTTCGATTGGTTTTGGCCGCGCTCGCATTGAGTTGTCGCGCTATTCCGCCTTTGTAGGACTGGAGGGTTCAGGCGTATTGATTGAGCCTTGCGCGGGCTGGGGGCTGCGCCGCTGGCGGGATGAGTTGGGGAATCGCTACCTTGCAGGGTGTCGCTTGCAGTTGACGGTAGACAGGGGCTTTATGTCGCGTTCTTGGGTGTTCTACGCGCATTGGACTATGTGGTGCGTACTGGTAGGGGTAAGCCTACCGTTGTTGCTGGATGCTGCTCTAGGAGCCTAGCGGGGCTGCAATGACCACCCCCACGTAACGCTGAGGAAACCGCCTCGCGTTCAACCCACCAAACAACCAAACCGGAGCACCAACAATGACTACACCAATCCCCACCGCAACTTCCGACATTGAAGTAACGCAGCTGGAATTCAATAAAGCCCTTCGCCACGTTGCATCCGAGTGTGCTGCACTGAACCATAGCGTAGGATATACACGCTGGCTGCTCATCGAAGCCCATCGCCTAGAAGAGCAACTCTGGGCGGCAGAACAGCCAACCTATGACATCTGCAAGCCCCTGATTGAACAACTGGCGCGGATGGAAGGGCAATTCAACATTGCATACTTGGCACTGAAGGGTAGCATTATGAACGAGTAAAGGGCTTCACCAGCGGCGGGGAATGACCACCCCCACGTAACGGAGAAAACCCTAAGCCCTCTCTCTCAGCCCAACTAAAGATACACTTTAAGCTGCTACTTTAAGCCAGCTTCAGGTGTATCGATAGCGTTCTACTGTGATGATGATATTCCATTCATATCCTCAATCAATGACAGCTAGAGCAGGGCTGAGGGTGTCACTTAGCTAATCCTCCAAGTAGCTTTACAGCCCCACGCAAGGGCGTACACCGCAGCCTCGTCAAGCTGCTGCAATGTGTTGTCTACCAGCGCAGAGCCAACGCCCAAGGGCAATCCCCAGTAATTCCCAAGAGAGCCAACGCCGGCTCCCATCACCATCAATTTGACATCAGCCCGTATAGGCGAATCCGTGCATTGCTGTGTCTGTCGCCCTTGTTTGTGGGCGCTGATGGGCAGGCATGGAGGCGACTTTGCGCGGGTTCCCCTATGAGGAAAACAAACCATGTCTAAATCAATCACCACCCGTACCGGTAAAACTGTGGTCGTTGACCCAATGACCGCTTCCCGCCATGACCTAGTAGCGGTGGGCTTTGCCTCTGCTGAAGCTGACGCTATGGTGCGGATGCGCCGCGTCCTACCATTCGACCCAGATAGCAAAACCCCGAAGTACGATGCTCGGAAACTCTGGGAGCGTATCGGGAAGCCATACAGACAATTCAATAAGTGGGCTGAGCAGTACATCAAACCCCTCTTAGAAAGTTTTGGACAAAATTCTCCAAAAGTCCCTGCGGAAAGTTTTGGACAAAAAAGTCCAAAAGTCCGTGAGGTCGTGGACTTCCTGATTCCCACCAAAGGGCGTCCCCAAGTCGGCTACCTGCTGTCGCGTGATGTGGCCGCTGACCTTGCCATGCAGGTACGTACACCGAAGGGCGATACCGTGCGAGCATATTTCCGAGCCATGGAGCGTGCGTTCTATGGTCTTCAGGTGCGCGGGGAACATCGCAATCTGACCGATGAGGACAAAGCGTTGTACCAATTTCTACTGGAAAAAGCAGAATACGATAAACCAAAGGCGCTAAGCTGGGAGCGAGACATTAAAAACCGTGTCGCTGAAATCCTGTCGGGGCTTACCGCGTCCGCGTGGCGTGACCTGCTGGGCTGCGGTCGGGGTATCCGCGATGTTTTGTTTACCGACGACCTAGCAATCTATGACCGCGCTTATTCGGCCTTTATTGCGGCAATTCAAATGCCCCACCAGACACGGGATAGCGCCGCAGCAGTCATTGCCCGTAACTATGGTGGCCGCATCAAGCCCAGCCGCTATGGCCTAGCTGGCGGTTACATGGAGCCTTACACTAGCATGGAGTTCTGACCATGAACCCTGCCGATAGTGTCTACAACGCAGGGCAGCGCCATGCCGCCCCGCTGGAGGGCGCTACAGCCCTCGCTGAAGCACAGGCAGACCAACCCCACGCCCTCAGCCCCAAGTGCTTTACTGAGTTCCTGTACGGCATGGGGGGGAGGGGGTTGCTAGGGTTCTGGTTCAGGTGGAGCTGACGGTGCGCAAGGGCAACCCGATGTATCTTCAAAGGGACGATGGGGGCTAAGAGTTTGCTTACGACCCAAAATAGACATCTGGCATTGGGTTTTGCTTCAAGTTATTCAATCTCGTGCTGTACTGCAACTTGCTGGAACGAGAATTTATGACTAGGTTATTTGCCCAACTTAAATGCAACGCGAACATTGGAGAATGTGTTGCGGCTCAGGTGCATGCCTCCTAGATTTAGGCTAGATGAATTGCCAAATAAATTTAAACCCAAAGGACGGAAATCAACTTCTGACACTTGAGCCATTTCTGATGAAACTGATTTCACACTAAGGACAATTTTGCCATGCACATAAACTAAGATACTGCAGCCAGTCTTTTTCACCTCAACAGCAGGGTGGTTGGATTTAGAGTCGGCGACAATTGTTATGAATTCGCTTTCTCGAGGGGCGGCTACAGCTTGAAGCCAAATCCTTGGGGTCTTCCCGACACCTACTAGCAAAGGTAACACTTCGCCAATGGTGAAGATGTGGCCTCCACCAGATATATTGTTACTGCAAAAGTTCAAGTTCATATATGGCTTATAGTTGGCTGGCAAATTGGACGTGGTAATCATTTTTGCTCCCTAATAAATTGGCGGCACTTGGGTGCAGATTTGAAATGTTGAGATATTTGATTTAGGAGTATTTTCTTTTCGTTCGGAAGTAACTTTCCAATAATAAAAAGTGCTAAGCTAAAAAAAGCACCTATTGCTAAAACGACCCATTCACTCTGGGAGACTCTTTCTGGTTTACCTGCAATTTCTGAAATCCATTTAGGTAGTATGCTTAAAAAATATCCGATAGTTGCGAAAAATAGGTTTAACGACCAAGAGGTTAGGGGCGTTCCTTCGTTCTTTAATCGAAGGAAGTCTGCCTCGCATAACTGGAAGTTCTCTTGAAAGGTGCCAATAGAATAGCCTGTAAATAAGTTTTCTGTTATGACGGGTTGAGTAATAACTTGGTTTTCTACGACTTCATCCGACATGTGCCCTCCCTAAGCGTTGTTTTGTACGTAAAATGCAGTTGAAGGATAGACAATGAACAATTTAGCGCTCCATCCAAAGACAAAGGAAACCTTGAATTATTAATGTATCCAAACTTTCCGGAGGTGACTTCCGAAAATGGATAACGATAAGTGTCTCCTTTTTCGCGAAATCAGGCTCTAGTGGGATACATCCTAACGATAAAAATGAAGGAGTGCCACTTTAGGCCCAGTGAAGACAACTCGCAAGAATATGCTTCTTGTTCAATCCTGTCGATGATAAGGCTGTCAAAGTTGTCGCTAGAAAAAACGACGCGCAGCAAGGGCAAATTGTTCAGGAGTTACGCCTCTATTGCAGAGGTTTATCACTCGCACGGCTTTAATCAAATCCGGTGCAATATCCAAACTTGTGAATGCTTCCTTGTTGCCCTCCCAGATTAAGGCTTATCGCCTTATCACCATCATGGGGTTTATGGGGGCCTCTGCCTATTTGGTGCATGTGCCCCAGCATATACTAGACAGCGCCATGCCACCGCGATGCAGTCTTAGCTGAAGTACTCAAGGCCCACCCTCACCCCCCCTTAGCCCAAGTGCCTCATGAAGTCCATCTACGGGCATTGGAGAGGAACTATGGGCAGCGCTAAGCTGCATCGGAAGGCTCTTTCCACTTAATCCCTGTTAAGTCGATTGGTGCAGTCAATCTTGCGATGGCCTCGAATAGTGGCGGTAGTGGATAAAAGGTGTCTTTGTAATTCCTGGACACAGTTCCACCCGCATGTCCTGTCAGGGCGTCGTGCACCTCCTCGGTTATCCCAGCTTCGCGGCAGAGATGCTTGAAACCGTGCCTAAACGAATGGAATACCTTCCGAGTATCAGTAATGCCCAGCGATTGTCTGCACCAGCGCCCCCACCACTTAGACCAATGCCCCGAAATGTCGCCTTTGCTATCTACCTTCAGCAAAGGGAACAGCAAGCTTTCATGTTGAACTGACCGCCAATAAGCTTGGAATCCAATCCGCAGCAACTCTGGGTGTAAAGGAACACGCCGTCTTGATTCGTTGGTCTTCACCCCTGAGCCTGCCTTGTAATCAGCGATGAAAATATAAACACCCAACGGGTCTTCGATAACGTCTGATGGCTGGAGCTGAGCTAGCTCCTCTAGGCGAGCGCCGGTAAATAAACCGAGAAGAGGGAGCCAGAAAGCTGCGCTACCTTTGCCACCTGTTGGGACTTTGCCGCCCTTATAAATTGGGCTGGAGAATATGACCCGAAGCTCATTTTCATCATAGGGAAGGCGTGCAACTTTTTGTACTTTGCCCTCTTTGACTTTGATGGCGCTAAGCAGATTCACGTCTAGGTAGTCATTCTGCGCCGCCCAATTGAGCAGCACGTTAATCCAGCCAAGATACTTGCTGTTAATTGTGCTGGGGTGCAAATCCCGTTCTAGGAGGGCTTCTTTGAATTTAATCCCATCTTGCTTTGTGTACTTGCGGACAGGTTTATCTCCACAAATTGCGATGAACGCTTTAACGTGTCGCACCGCATCGTTGTAGATTTTGTCGGCAAGCCGGCGCTCGTTTTGATACTTCGCAAGGATAGCCATTAGCCCATGGTTTGCGACACCCTCGGGTTTCTTCGGTTGCTCTGGGGTGGGAACCAAGCTCCCTTGCTGTCGTCGGCCAATGTGATGCAGCGTCTCTTGATGCGCTTGCAGCAGCCGATATTCAAGGCGCGCCCGTGCAGGTGTCCCTTCTGGAACATTCAGCCCGTGGCTAGCAAGGAATTCAGTAAATGTTTTTTTGAGGTAGTCGGGGGTTCGGCCTAATGCTAGACCTTTGGATACTTCGGCTTTTTCAATGTCTAAGCCAACAGATAACGCTTCGTGACCGCATTCAGATAAGCCCATGCTGCGGCTTTGTTCATCATCAGCTAACAACTGGTGTACCCAAGCTTTTTGCAAGCTTTCCAAGGGTAAATCATCGGGCGAAATCTGGGCTTTTCTAGCTGCGTCGATTTGCTGATAGAGGACTGTGCGAATCGGTGCGGCCAGCCGATTTGCTTCGCGAACATCAGCCGTTTTCAGGCTCTTTTCGAATTCGCGTTTACCCCCGAAGGCCGCCCGCACATCCTTGGGGATTTCCATTCTGAAATAGTAATTCTTACTGCGCTCTGGGCGCTTCACTACGTGGCTATCAGGTTTCAAGGTTTTATCTTGTCCCATGTTAGCCCCTCCTTTTTTCACCGCCACAAGCACCCCAATCGGGGTCTTGCCGTGGAACTTTGCCGTGGAAGTCAAAAAAAAAGCCCTTGATAATCAGCAATTTACTGACAAATCAAAGGCTTATCTTTACTTGGCGGAAAGAGGGGGATTCGAACCCCCGATAGGCTATTAACCTATACACGCTTTCCAGGCGTGCGACTTAAACCACTCATCCATCTTTCCGCAATAGAAGCTGCGCATCATACGCAAAAGCCGCCAGACTGACAAGCGGGCGAGTGGTGGCATGGTTAGGTTGGTACGACTGTAAAAGCAATATACCCCGGCATGTATATCAATCAATTCATCGAATTAAATAGGCTATAAAGCTATACCCTCCCATTACTGCTTGAGATATTGTTCTGCACTGGCTAAGGCTGCGTGTAAGTCGGGGCTAAACCATTGCGCACCCAGCTGCTGCGTGAAACCCGAACGTTGCATCAGCGAGGCTGGCTGCGGCAGTACCCCGCAGCACAGCAGCTGGCAGCCTTGCTTGTGTAATTGTCGCTGTAGATTTTGTAGCGCTTCCAGCCCGCTGGTGTCGAGCTGAAACAGCTGCGAAAGATCAAGAATCAGCACCTTTTTTTGCGCCAGCCCAGGCTGGATCAGGGCTTCGATTTTGTTGACCGCCCCAAAAAACAGCGAACCCGATAGCCGCCAGGCACTGATTTCGGGGCTGGCGCTGCTTGGTAAGGGCAGCAGCTCAAGCCGGGTGAGATCGGCAATGCGATAGATAAACAGCAGGCAGGCCAGCACCATGCCGATCTCGACCGCAATGGTGAGATCAAACAGCACCGTGAGGATAAAGGTGCTGAGCAAAATACTGCGATAATTCCATGAATAGCGGTGTAATTCGCGTAACGCTGCCCAATCGCCCATATGCAGCGCCACTGCCATCACAATCGCGGCCAGCACCGCCAACGGCACATGAGCGGCCAGTGGTGCGGCGAGTACAACTATCAGGAGTAGCACCACGGCATGCACGATACCAGCTATGGGGGTGCGCCCACCGCAGCGGATATTGGTCGACGTGCGGGCAATGGCGCCGGTTGCGGCTATCCCGCCGAATAATGGCGCACATAGATTGGCCAGCCCTTGCGCCATCAGTTCCTGATTGGGGTCATGCTGATCATCAATTTGCCCGTCGGCCACCCGGGCCGACAGCAGTGATTCAATCGCACCGAGCAGGGCAATGGTGATGGCAGGGGAAATCAGCGTACCGATGTGATGCAGGCTAATGCTGGGTAAGGCGGGGGCGGGGAGCTCAGCGCTGATCCCGCCAAAGCGACTGCCGATGGTGACGACCGGTAAATCGAGCACGATCGCCGCTAGCGTGCCGAGCACTAGCGTGGTCAGTGGCCCCGGAATACGCGCCAGCCACGGTAGAAATACCGTAAGGCGATTGTAGAGCAGCAGAAAAACCAAACAGCCGCTGGCGAGTAAAGTGGTGACAGGATCAAACTGCGGTGCTGCCTGCAGCAAAACCTGCGCGCGCTGGAAAAACTCGGCTGGCACTTGCGCCACTGGTAGACCGAAAAAGTCTTTAATCTGGGCCAAGAAAATTACCACGGCAATGCCATTGGTAAAACCAATAACCACCGTCACCGGGATAAAGCGAATCAGTTGCCCCAGCCGGCTCAGCCCCATCAGCAGCAAGATGGCGCCGGCCAGCATGGTAGCGGCCTGTAATTGCCCCATGCCATGCACGGTGACGATGCCGTACACAATCGGAATAAAAGCCCCGGTGGGCCCGCCGATTTGCACACGCGAGCCTCCCAGCAGCGAGATTAATAACCCGGCGACGATGGCCGTCCAGATGCCGCTGCTGGGGCTGCAGCCACTAGCGATGGCAAAGGCCATGGCGAGCGGCAAAGCCAGCACCCCCACAGTCAGGCCAGCGGCAAGATCTAGCCCGAATTGCTGGCGGCTATAGCCGCGCAGGCTAGATATAAGTTTGGGCTGAAATAGCTGGCTTAGCATGCTGGGCTCCGGCGATGATCTTTAGCATAGCTAATCTCGCCCACACAAAGCTTGCGCTAGATCGAAGAGCTTACAGTTTGCGTTGGCAAAACTTCGTTAGCCTGCAATATCAGTGCCTTATGATGCTGCCGTTGAATGCTTGTTTGCCCTGAAACGGATTGCCCCATGCATCGCCAGCCTGAATATCTTGCCCGCATTTACAACAAAACCGCCGAAGGTCAGGCCGCCTTGCGCGAACGCAGCCAAGATCTACCGGCTCAGCTGCGGCATTTGCTGATTCTGATCGATGGTGAGAAAAATGTGGCCTCCTTGATGCGTATGCTCAATAGCCCATCCGTCGGGCAACGGCTCAGCCAATTGGCCGAACGGGGACTGATTGTGCAGCTGAGTCAAGCAGGGCAAGCGGTGCCCAAGTGCAGCGCCGAGCAACAAACCCAGTTGGCTGCGGCCGTCGCAGCTTGGCAAGCCCCGGCGAGCGTCGAAACTATGCCGAGCAATCTCACGATCGCAGAGCCAGTGGCGGAACCTGAAACCAGCCCGCTCGAAGCCCCTTTAGAGGCAGCCCCCGAACAGCTCGCGCAAGTCAAAACACTGATGATCAATAGCAGTAGCGCCTGCTTAGGGCTAATGGCCAAGCCGCTGATCCGCGAGATCGAAGCCATCAGCTGCCCACGCGCATTACGTGCCACCATGGCGCGCTGGAATATGGCGCTGCGCGAATCGCGGCAAGCGGCGCAAGTGGCCGATTTATACCTCGAGCAAGCCAAGGCGATGCTGGCGGGCTAGGGTATAGCCTTGAAATCGAATCTAGATAAAGCCCTTCGAGCAATACCCCGCTTGGTATCTTTAAACCGCGCTATTTAATAAACCAAGGCTATCAATTTCAAGCTCCAGCCGCACCATGCTTGGCAGCTCAAGGGTATGGCTCATGCGTGCGCAGAGCTGCGCCGGGCTGCGGACGATTTGCTCATCGGGAATCGCATATTTGCGATGCAGGCGCTGATAGTCTTCAAAACCATAACTGACAATCACTGGATTGAGCCCTGCCGCCAGGGCCGCCTGATAGTCTTTGTGCTCATCGCCGCAGACCCAGACTCGCGATGGATTGATGCCCAAGTCTTCACGCGCGCGGCGAAAATGCCAAGTTTTTTCCATTTTGAGCGGAATGCAGGCCAGAAAATCCAGCTGCTCCAGCGCCACACCATGGCGGGCAAACAAGCGCTGCAAGGTGTATTCCGGCTGATGGGTGATATTGCGGGTCACCATCCCCACTCGCAGGCCTGGGGTGTCCAGCGCCTGTTGTAACAGCGCCGCCACGCCGGGGTAGAGCTGGGCGCTATCGCGATAGACTTCGGTCAGGGTATTAATCAGCTCTTTGCGCTGCTGCGGCGTGCTTTGCCGCACCAGATTTTTGGGAAACTCTTTCAAGCCGCCAAAATACTTGAATAGATTACGACGCTTTTGAAACCGCGCCAGATCCCCAATATCCATGCCGCGCAGGCGAAAAGTCTGGGCAATGGCATCAAAGGCGTCGATCAGCGTGCCATCGGCATCAAAGATCACCAATTTATCGTGGCTGGCGTACATGGGCGTCCAAGGGCGGGCGTCATCAAAATTTCATCGTTGCCACCAGCATAAACGGCAAATGCTGCAATTCGATGATGGCTAGGTTCAAGACCCATTTAGCGCCACAAAGCCGTTTGGCTGTGCACAAACTGATGCCACATTCCTTTCTGTATAATGTCAATCAATTACAAACAGCAAAAGGATTGGTCCAGTATGGCGGATCTATTCCTCCCCGCTACTGCGCAGCACCGCTGCGGGCACCGCCCGATATTGCAGGCATTCACTGAGCTGGAAGCACATTTGCAGCATCTGGTTTTTCAGTCGCTGGCGTTTGCCTGCCCGACATGTTGCCGGGACGGATTTATCGCCCTGGAATTAAATTGCCAAACCTACGCGAATTTACAAGTGCAGAACGAGCAAATGTCAGCGTTTGTGCTGGAAGTATCGCAAGTGATCAGCCCGCTCGATGAGCTGTTAGCCATGGTGGGTTATCAGCAAGCCAGCGCAGCGATTGATGAATATCAACAGCCCGCCGAGCCACTTGATATCGAACACACCGTGTGGCGCAAAGAATATTGGTTTGCTACTAACGCATCGCCAGAGTTGGTGTTGCAGTTAATGCATCTGGTGAAGCAAGAGTTAAGCTGGCTAGCCATGTACCTGCCGGCTGGCAAAGCAGCCGTTCATTTCGGTTCCTTCATGCCTCGCTAGCAAAACCCCGGTCAGCGGCTATGGTAGGAATGTAGCCAATCCGTAAGGCCGGTGTATGCAACTTTCGCTCAGTACCATCCTTGATGCACTGGAAGCCCAGATCGCGGTGATTGATGCCGCGGGCCACATTGTGTATGTCAATGCGGCATGGCAGCTGTTTGGCGAAGAAAACGGTATGCCGGCCGGATACAATTGGCTCGGCTGCAATTATCTGCAAGTGTGTCAGCAAAGTGCTGATCCTGATGCTACGCAGGCTGCAGCTTTAATCATGGCCATGCTGCAAGGTCAGCAGGAGAGCGGGGAGATGGAGTATCCCTGCCACAGCCCCACGGTAGAGCGCTGGTTTATGATGCAGCTCAGTCGCAGTGGCGATGGGCAGCATCTGGTGATCTCTCATCACAATATCACCCAGCGCAAACAGGCTGAGGCTGCGGTTGAGCATCTTTCTTTGCATGACCCACTCACGGGGCTGGGCAATCGCCGGCTACTCACGACTGAGCTGCCACGCCTATGGCAACAACATGCGCGGCATCACGCCTGCATGTCGGTGCTGCTCTTGGATATCGATCATTTCAAGCAATACAACGATCATTTTGGCCATCAAGTGGGCGATCAGTGTTTGCAGGCCGTGGCGCAGGTCTTGCGGACCTATGCGCAGCGAGCTGATGATGTGCTGATTCGGTATGGTGGTGAAGAGTTTCTGGTTTTGCTGGGCTTTACCTCGGCGCCGACGGCGATTCAAATCGCGCAGGCCATCCAGACTTCGCTAGGAAATTTGCCGCTGCGCAGCCCACAGGGCGGGCCGGTTACGGTCAGTATTGGTTATGCCTGCACTCAGCCTAACCCGTGGCTGCAGCCCGAAGGCATGTTGGCAATAGCCGATCAACATTTGTATGCGGCCAAGCTCGCCGGGCGCAATCGGGTGTGCGGCGAGCTGGCGGCCCGCCCCGCCAATTTAGCCACCCCATCGAGTCGAATTGGCAAATACCCAGCCACGTATTTGCAGCTAATCACTGAAAAATAATGTTTTCAGGGCAATACCCCTCAGGTTTGTAATTCGGCTAGCAGCTCTTTCACCCGCACCGCGCGCAACACGGCTTCCGGCCAGTTGCCTTCAATGCGCAATTTATCCTGCCCGGCCAGTTTGTAGTTTTTCTTGCTTTGAATCAGCGAAATGATCTTCATCGGCTCGACTGGGGTTTTGGGCAGGAAATGAACAATGATCGCGGTGTCGGCCGCATCAATTTTGCTAATCCCCAATGGCCCGGCCAAGAGCCGCAAGCGGTGGCAATCGAGCAAGACTTTGGTGGCATCGGGTAGCAAGCCAAAGCGGTCGATCAGCTCCTGATGAATATCGCTCAGCTCATCGGCGTTTTCCACGCTGGCCAGACGCTTATACAGGCTCAGGCGCTCGTTGACATCCGGGCAATATTCATTCGGCAATAAGGCTGGCGCATGCAGATTAATCTCGGTCGTGACGCCCAATGGCTGCGATAAATCGGGCTCGCGGCCCGCTTTTAAGGCTTTCACGGCTTCTTTGAGCATTTGTGAGTACAGCGCAAATCCGATTTCCTGCATTTCGCCCGATTGCGAGTCACCCAGAACTTCACCCGCCCCGCGGATCTCCAGATCATGCATGGCCAGATAAAAGCCTGAGCCCAGCTCTTCCATCATCTGGATGGCTTCTAGGCGTTTTTTCGCATCGCTGGTGAGGCCTTCTGGATCAGGTACCAGCAAATAGGCATAGGCTTGATGGTGCGAACGGCCGACTCGTCCACGCATCTGGTGCAGCTGCGCCAGGCCGAATTTATCGGCGCGATTCATCACGATGGTATTGGCATTCGGGATATCGATCCCGGTTTCGATAATGGTGGTACACAGCAGCACATTAAAGCGCTGCTGGTGAAAATCGCGCATCACATGCTCAAGTTCGCGCTCCCGCATTTGCCCGTGCGCGACGCCGATGCGTGCCTCCGGCAGCAAACTGGCCAGTTTTTCGCGCATATTGTCGATGGTGTCGACTTCATTGTGCAGGAAGAACACCTGCCCACCGCGTTTCAACTCGCGCAGTACCGCTTCGCGGATAATGCCATCGCCGTATTTGGCCACAAAGGTTTTCACCGCCAGGCGTTTGCTTGGTGCCGTGGCAATCACCGAGAAATCGCGCAGGCCTTCTAGGCTCATCGCCAGCGTACGCGGGATTGGCGTGGCGGTGAGGGTGAGCACATCCACATTGGCGCGCAGGGCTTTCAGTTGCTCTTTCTGTCGCACGCCAAAGCGGTGTTCCTCGTCGATAATCACCAAGCCCAGCTTGGCAAATTCGATATCCGGCTGCACCAGTTTATGCGTGCCGATCACGATATCCACCGTGCCTTCGGCCAAGCCTTTGAGGGCGGCGGCGGTTTCTTTGCCTGAGCGGAAACGGCTGAGCTCGGCAATTTTGATTGGCCAATCGGCAAAGCGGTCGCTAAAGGTTTGAAAATGTTGCTCGGCCAGCAGGGTGGTCGGCACCAGCACCGCCACCTGTTTGCCACCCGCCACTGCGCAAAACGCCGCGCGTAGCGCCACTTCGGTTTTCCCAAAGCCCACATCGCCGCACACCAGCCGATCCATCGGCTGTTTCACCCGCATATCCACCAGTACCGCCTCAATGGCCGCGGCCTGATCCGGGGTTTCATCAAAGCCAAAACCGGCCGCGAAGGCTTCGTAATCATGCGCTGTCCATTCAAAGGCATGGCCTTCGCGCGCGGCGCGGCGGGCGTAAAGGTTGAGCAATTCGGCCGCGGTATCGCGCACCTGTTCGGCGGCTTTGCGTTTGGCTTTTTCCCAGTGGCCCGAGCCGAGTTTATGCACCTGAATGCTATCGGCGGCACCGCCAGAATAGCGTGAGATCACATGCAGCTGGCTCACCGGCACATACAATTTATCGCCGCCGGCGTATTCGATCAGCAAGAGCTCGGTATCCCCATCGCCAAGATCCATGGAGGTGAGGCCCATATAGCGGCCGATGCCGTGCGCTTCGTGCACCACCGGGTCGCCGATTTTCAGCTCGGATAGATCGCGCAGCATACTGTCGGTATTGCTGCGTTTTTGCTGTTTTTTGCCGCGCGATTGCGCCACGGCTGGATAGAGGTCGGCTTCGGTAATCAGCGCTATGCCGTCGTTCTGCCAGATAAAGCCACGATACAGCGGCGCCACGATCAGCTGCACGGCCGCGACGCTCTGCAGCGCATCGGCCCAGCTGTCGCTTAATTGTGCGCTGAGGCCATATTCGGCAAAAAACTGCGCCATGGTTTCGCGCCGGCCGAGGCTTTCGGCCACCAAGATCACTTTGCCAGCGTAGGTGCTCAGGTATTGCTGCAGCTTTTGCAATGGGTTTTCGCTGCGGCGATCGACATCCAGCGCAGGTAGGGCGCTGGTGACGAGGCTGCTGCCAGCGGTGAGCTCTAGCCGGCGGTATTTTTTGAGCTGGCCAAAGAGTAAATCTGGCGCCAGAAACAGATCGCGCGGCGGCAGCAAAGGGCGGTCTTTGTCGCCGATATTCAGTTTGTGTCGCTCGGCGATATCTTGCCAGTATTGCTCGGCAGCCCCCGCCAAATCGCCGTGCAGGGCCAATACCCCCTCGCTGGCAAAGTCGGCGCACAGATAATCAAACAAGGTGGCCGTCTGATCAAAAAACAGCGGCAGGTAGTATTCGATGCCGGCTGGAATGATGCCATTACTGATGTCTTTGTACAGCCGGGCATTGCTGGGCGCACCTTCAAATACCTCGCGAAAGCGCTGGCGAAATTTGGTTTTGCCCGCATCATCGGTCGGAAATTCGCGCGCTGGCAATAACCGGATTTCCGGCACCGGATATAAGCTGCGCTGCGTATCGACATCGAAGGTGCGGATGGTTTCGATTTCGTCATCAAACAGATCAATCCGGTAGGGTAGCGGGCTACCCATCGGGAACAAATCAATCAAGCCACCGCGTATCGAAAATTCGCCCGGGCTATACACTTGCGTCACATGGCTGTAGCCCGCCAGCGCCATATCGGCGCGCAGCTGCTCGGCATCGAGCTTTTCGCCTTTTTTCAGGAAAAAAGTCGTACCGGTCAGAAACTCGACCGGTGGCAGTACGCCCATCGCGGTTTGTAGCGGTACCACTAGCACTTCTGCCTGACCTTGGCGCAGCTGCCACAGCGCTGCCAGCCGTTGGCTGATCAGATCGCTATGGGGCGTGAAATGATCGTAGGGTAGGGTTTCCCAATCGGGAAGCTGCACCACGTTTTTGCCCGGCAGGAAAAACGCCAGCTCATCACGCAGACGGCTCGCCTCTTGCGCACTGGCGGTGATCACAACCAGCGTCGCCACTTGCTGTGCATATTCGGCCAGCAGGCGGGCATCACCCGAGCCATGCGGCAGCGGCAATTGCAAACGTTCAGAGGCACGAGGTAGGGCAGGCAAAGTCATAAGTCGATACAGCGCCGGACAAACAAAACGGCAATTATACCAGCGCCGGCGCATCGGCTCAGTACTGCGCCGCACGGCTTGAGCGTGAAAATGCACTGATGGGTATCTGCAGTCAGCCCTTATCAAGCATGACTTAGCAGCTGATACGGCAAGGGGTATGTGGGGGTAAAGCCGCTATGCCTGGGTAGATTGGGCTTGCCGACGGTTTGGGTTAGAATAGTCAGCTTTGATTAGCCAGCTAAGCCTTCGCGCAAGCTGGCTGTGTTTTCCCCTTTGGAGCCCCGTATGCCCACGCCTCATCTGTTACAGGATTTGCAAGACCGCGGCCTGATCGCGCAATGCACCGATCAAGCGACCTTGACCGAACTCTTGGATAAAGAGGCTGTGACCTTGTATTGCGGCTTTGATCCCACCGCCGACAGCCTGCACATTGGCTCACTGGTGCCGATTCTGGTGCTCAAGCGCTTCCAGCAGTTCGGCCACAAACCGATCGCTCTGGTGGGCGGCGCCACTAGCATGATTGGCGACCCCAGCTTTAAAGCCACCGAGCGTAAACTGAATACACCTGATGTGATTGCCGGCTGGGTCGAGAAGATCCGCGCGCAAGTGTCGCCATTTCTGAGTTTTGAAGGCGACAACGCTGCCCTGATGGCCAACAACTACGACTGGTTTGGCGGCATGGGCGCGCTGGAATTCCTGCGCGACATTGGCAAGTATTTCTCCGTCAACCAGATGATTAAAAAAGAAGCCGTGCAGCAGCGCATTGCGCGTGAAGATCAGGGTATTTCGTATACCGAATTTTCCTACAGCCTGCTGCAAGGCTATGATTTTACCGAGCTGAATCGTCGCTACGGTTGTGCACTGCAGATCGGCGGCTCGGACCAGTGGGGCAATATCACCGCCGGCACCGATCTCACCCGCCGCCTGAATCAACAACAAGTGTATGGCCTGACTTTGCCATTGGTGACCAAATCGGATGGCACTAAATTCGGCAAAACCGAAACTGGCACCATCTGGCTGGACGCTAGCAAAACCTCGCCGTACGCCTTCTACCAATTCTGGCTCAATACGGCCGATGCGGACGTGTATAAGTTCCTGAAATACTTTACCTTCCTGTCGGTGGCTGAGATTGATGCGCTGGAAGAAAGTGACAAAACCAGCGGGCAAAAACCACAGGCCCAGCGCGTACTGGCCGAGCAGGTGACGGCGATTGTGCACGGTCAGGCTGCCGTTGAAGCCGCGCAGCGGATTTCGCAAAACCTGTTTAGCGATTCGCTGGCCGCGCTGACCGAATCCGATTTTGCCCAGCTGGCGCAAGACGGCATGCCAAGCATTCAGCTGGACAGCGCTGCCAGTGGCTTGCTGGATGCGATGGTGGCCGGTGGCCTTGCCAAGTCTAAATCCGAAGCACGCACCTTTGTGCAAAGCGGGGCGGTGCTGATCAATGGCCAGAAAGTTGAAGCAGCCGATCATGCCCTGAGCGCTGCGGATCGCTTGTTTGACCGCTACACACTGCTGCGTCGTGGCAAGAAAAACTACGTGCTGATCTGCTGGAACTAATAGCTGGCGAGTTTAGCTTAATCAGCGCAATAAAAAACCCGCCGATTGGCGGGTTTTTTATTTTCAGCTACTTATGATTTACTGGGCTTTTGCCAGCCACCACCCAGCGCCTTATACAGCTGCACTCGGCTAATTAGCAGATCACTTTTGGCCTGCGTGTAGTTAAGCTGACTGGTAAACAGGCTACGCTGCGCGTCCAGCACTTCCAGGTAGCTGGAAAAACCATTGTCGTAGCGCAGGGTGGCCAGTTTCAATTGCCGCTCTAGCGCGGTCACTTGTTGCTGCTCGGCTTTAAGCTTATCGAGCGCCACTTGGTCGGCCACAATCGCCGCCCGCGTTTCACTAAAGGCATTTTGCACCGCCAGCTGGTATGCGGCGGCGGCTTGCTGTTCGCGTGCTTTGGCTTGATCCACTTGCGCGGCAGTCAGGCCATTATCAAACAGCGGCATGGCCAGATTGCCGGCAAAAGACCAAGCTTTGGCGCTGCCCTGAAAGAGATTGCTTAGCTCCATGCTCTCTAACCCTAAGAGGCCAGTGAGCGAAATGCGCGGATAGTAGGCCGCGCGAGCCGCTTGAATGCTGGCGCGGCTGCCTAGCAAGACACTCTCGGCTTGAGCAATATCAGGCCGGCGCAGCAGTAGATCGCTATCCAGCGCCGCTGGCAGTGGCGCTGGTGCACTAAACTGTCCCATGGCCGTGCCGCGCGCGATATTTTGCTCGATCAGCTGGCGCGGCGACGCGCCAGTCAGCACCGCCAAGGCGCCTTCGGCTTTGGCGATGGCCTTCACCAGCGCAGGGCGCGAAGCTTGCGCGGCCGCCAGCTCCACTTCGGCTTGGCGCACATCCAATTCCGAGGTCATGCCGCCTTTAAAGCGTTTCTGGCGTAAATCCAGCGCTTCCTGCCGCGACTGGATGGTGGCATCGGTGATGGCCAATTGCCGATCCAGCGTGCGCAGGTTGAAATAGGTTTGCGCCACATCAGCTTGCAGCGTGAGCTGTACGGCATCGCGGTTGTATTGATTGGCGAGTAGGCTTTGCTGCGCCGCAGCCGCGGTATTGCGCACCCGGCCCCACAAATCCAGCTCCCAGCTCACGCTGCCAGCGAGCTTGTAATAGTCGTAGGTTTGGCTTGGTTTACCAGTGCCTTCTTGAGAGGTGCGCTGGCGAGCAACGCCGCCGCCCAGATCCACCCGCGGCAGCTGTTCTGCCGAGGCAATGCCCAGCACGGCCCGCGCTTCGGCCAACTTCGCTGTCGCCATGGCTAGATTCTGGTTATTGGCCACGGCTGCTGCAATTAGCTGATCAAGCGTTGGATCGGCAAAGGTATGCCACCATTGGGCATCCACCGCAGCACTACCCGTGGTAGCAGGGATATCTGTATTGGGCAGGGTATAGTCCGGCATGTTTACACACGCCGAGAGTAGCGAGGCGATACCCAGTGCTAGTATCGTTTTACGCATGATGTTCTCCTTCAGCTGCCGCAGTGCTGGCAGCCTGTTTTTTCTTCATTTCATCGCGCTTCATAATCAAACGGAAGAACAGCGGAATAAAGAAAATCGCAATAAAGGTGGCCGCCAACATCCCGCCAATCACCGGCATACCCAATGAGGCGCGGCTGGCGCGGCCAGCACCGCTGGAAATCACCAACGGTACACAACCCAAGATAAAGGCTAGCGAGGTCATCACGATCGGGCGGAAGCGCAGGCGCGCGGCTTCAAGTGCGGAATCGAGCAAGCTCATGCCTTCTTCGTATTTCAGCACGGCAAATTCCACGATCAGAATCGCATTTTTCGCCGCCAGCGCCACCAGCGTCACCAGACCAATCTGGAAGTAGACGTTATTGGTCATCCCTGCCAGCCATACCGCCAGCAATGCCCCAAACAGCGCAAATGGCACGGCAGTAATCACCGCAAACGGCAAGCTCCAGCGCTCGTACTGCGCTGCCAGAATCAGGAACACCATCACAATCCCGAAAACAAAGGCCATTAGCGCGGTGGAGCCGGCTTCTTTTTCCTGGAAGGCCGAGCCGGTCCATTCCAGTTTGAAGTCATTGCTCAGCACTTCATTGGCTACTTCTTCCATGGCTTTGATGGCCTGACCCGAGCTCACGCCCGGGGCCGGCTGTATCATCAGCTTGGCTGCTTGGAAGATATTGAAGCGTTCCGCCAGCTCAGGGCCGACCGAGCTTTTCACTTTCACCAGACTGGTCAGTGGAATCATCGTGCCATTGGCCGAGCGCACATAGACATTGGCAATGTCTTCCGGCCGCGCACGGTAATCGGCTTCCGACTGCAGCTGCACCCGATAAGTACGACCAAACTGGTTGAAGTCATTCACATAGACCTGACCAAAAGTCGCCTGCATGGTGTCAAACACCGAGTTAATGCTCACACCCAGTGCTTTGGCTTTTTCGCGATCCAGATCGACATAGATCTGCGGCACATTGGCGCGGAAGGTGGTGGAGACATTGGCAAACTCAGGGCGTTTTTTGGCTTCATCTACGAAACGCTGTACTTCCGCCGCGAATTGCTTGGTGTCGCCCGAGCCGCGATTTTGCAGATAACCTTCCAAGCCACCAGTGGTTGACATCCCGGTAATGGCTGGTGGGTTAAAGGTGGCCGCAAAACCATCCTGCAGCTTCATATATGCCTGACCTTGCAGGATTTTGGTTAGCGCAAACGAGCTATCCATCCGGTCTGGGCGTTCTTTCCAGTCTTTTAGGGTAATAAAGGTAATGCCGCTATTACTTAAAACCGCACCCGAGAGAATGTCATAGCCCACAAACGAAACGACGTTTTCGATGTTTTTGTTTTGCAGCAGCATCGCGTCGTATTGCGCAGACACGGCTTCAGTACGCTTGAGTGAAGCGGCATCAGGCAGCATCACCGCTGAGAGCAGATAGCCCTGATCTTCATCAGGCACCAGGCCACCCGGCACGGCTTTCAGAAGGTAAACCAGCCCACCAATCATCAGCGCGAAAATCACAAAGGCAATGCCAACGCGGCGGTTGAGGAAAGCCACGCCATTCACATAGCCATTGGTCAGACGATCGAAGCTATGGTTAAACCAGACGAAGAATTTGGCCGGTTGATGGTGACCACTTTTGAGCAAAATCGCGCACAGAGCTGGCGTGAGGGTCAGGGCCACCAAGCCGGAAATCGCCACCGATACGGCAATGGTGATCGCAAATTGCTTATACATCACCCCGGTCATTCCGCCCATAAAGGCCACCGGCAGGAATACCGCGCACAAGACCAAGACAATCGCGACTACGGGGCCGGCGACTTCTTCCATCGCCAGAATCGCTGCTTCCTTGGCTGAGCATTTTTTCTCGGCCATGATCCGCTCGACGTTTTCAAGTACCACGATGGCGTCATCCACCACGATACCAATCGCCAGTACCATCCCCAATAGGGTGAGCAAGTTGATCGAGAAGCCCAAGACCAGCATGCCGGCAAAGGTACCAATCAGCGAAATTGGCACGGCAATACACGGAATCAGGGTGGCGCGGAAATTCTGCAGGAACAGATAAACCACAATAAACACCAGCACAATCGCTTCAAACAGCGTGTGCACCACTTTTTCGATCGATACTTTTACGAAGACGGTGGTGTCATAGGGAATATCGTACTGAATGCCCTGCGGGAAACGGGTTTTGAGCTGATCCATCTTGTTGCGAATCGCTTCGGCCACCGCCACGGCATTAGCACCCGGCTGCAGATAAATCCCCATGGCCACAGCTTTTTTGCCGTTCAGATTGGCCAAGAGATCGTAATCCTTACCCCCCATCTCGATCCGCGCAACGTCTTTCAGGCGGGTTTTGGCGCCATCAGCGCTGGCTTTGATGATGATATTGCCAAAGTCTTCAGCGGTTTTCAGCCGGCCTTGCGTATTGACCGTAAAGGTGAAATCGACCTGTTTACTGGTGGGCTGTGCACCGATTTTACCGGCGGCAAACTGGGCATTCTGTTCACGAATGGCCGAAATGATGTCGGACGTGGTGATACCCAGTTGCGCAATCCGGTCTGGCCGCAACCACACCCGCATGGCGTAATCGGTACCCCCAAACATCGACAGGTCACCCACCCCTGGAATCCGCTTTAGCTCATCCACGATATTCAACAGCGCATAGTTGGATAGGTAAGTGGTGTCGTAGGTGTTGTCAGGCGAGCTGAGAGTAATAACGTTCAGAATCGAGGTGGATTTCTTTTTCACCGTCACGCCTTGGCGTTTTACTTCTTCGGGCAACTGCGCCATCGCCGCAGAAACGCGGTTATTGACGTTAATCGTGGCCTGATCAGGGTCGGTGCCGATTTCAAAGTACACGTTCAGCGACATCTGCCCATTCGAGGCTGAGCCGGACTGCACATAAATCATTTTTTCCACGCCATTGATCTGCTGCTCCAACGGGGCAGCGACCGTCTGGGCAATCACTTCGGGAGTGGCGCCAGGGTAAAACGCGGTAACCGAAACCACGGGGGGCGTAATGCCGGGGTATTGCTCCACCGGCAAAGAGCGCATCGCAGCCAGGCCGGCGAGCACAATAATGATCGAGATGACCGAGGCAAAGATCGGCCGTTCGATAAAGAATTTCGAAAACATAGCGATCCTCGCTTAGGATTTGGCGACGGCTGAGGCGCTGCTGGCGGTGACGGGTTTCACCACTGCGCCCGGTTTGGCCTTGATCAGGCCTTCCACAATCAAGGTGTCACCCACATTCAGGCCAGACTCCACCCGCACCATGCCGGCGGTGGTACTCGGCTGCACTTTCACTGGGCGCGGATTGACTTTGTTGTCTTTATCTACCGTCATCACCAGTTTGTCGGCTTGCGACTGCACAATCGCGCGCTCCGGAATCAAGATGGCGTTCTGGTAGGTACCAAAATCAAGGTGCAAGCGCACAAACTGGCCTGGCAGCAATTTGCCTTGCGGGTTGCTAAAGATCGCCCGGGCGCGAATAGTGCCGGTTTTGGAATCCACCCGGTTATCCGAGAAATCCAGCTTGCCGCTGTGCTCATACGCGCTACCATCCGCAAGCCGCAGCGTGGTTTTGATATTGCGCTGATCGTTCAGATTCACCTGCTTGCTTTTGGCCATCTGCTCCAGGCGTTGGCGATCTTCTTCTGAATACGAGAAGGTGACATACAGCGGATCCAGCTGCGAAATGGTGGTCAGCCGGCCTGATTCACCCGATGGCGAGATCAAGCTCCCCTCTGATTGCGCTACCGTACTGGTCATGCCTGAAATCGGCGCCACCACTTTGGTGTATCCCAGATTTAGCTCGGCTTCGCGCACTTTGGCTTCGGCGGCCGAGTTACTGGCCACCGCCGCGGCGTAGCTGGCCATTGCATCGTCGTAATCTTTACGGCTAACCGCGTTTTCTTTAAATAGCGGAATAATCCGGTCGCGATCGGCGCGGGCTTTTTCCAGCTTGGCTACTTCAATGGCCAGATTGCCTTTGGCCTGATCCAGTGCCGCTTTGTACGGCTCAGGGTCGATTTCAAACAACACTTGCCCTGCGGCAACATTCTGGCCTTCCACATAGGTGCGTTTTTGCAAAATGCCGCTTACGCGTGAGCGCACTTCCACATCGCGATAGCCTGCAGTTTCACCCAAAACTTCATAGCTCAGTGGCGCAGAGCCGCTGGTCACTTTAATCACGGTAACGGGGGCCGGTGGGATTTCCCGTTGTTGTGGCTTTTCACCGCAGGCGGTCAGTAAGCCAGCCAAGGCTAGCGAAGCCAGCAAAATGCGGCTGGATTGAGGTTTAAAAGCGTGGGTCATGGCCAGCTCCGTAGGGGTATATTATGAAAAGTATTGCTAATTAAGATTTGTATGCGCATACCTGCCTGGGTATTCTTCTTTTGCGGGCAAGTTTACTAAGTGATTTTTGGTGCATCGCTAGGGCGCACAATTATGCTTGAACAATATTACGCGACCGTATGTATTTATACCTAAAGCTAAGCGTTGATTCGTGTAATTTTTGCTAGAAAAAAGGGCCACCAATCTGGTAGCCCTTTGTAAGTTTAATGCGCCTAGCATTTAGCAGGTGTGCTGACCACCATTGATGGCCAGATTGGCGCCGGTCATAAAACCGGAAATATCGCTCGCCAGATAGCTAATCAAGCCGGCGATTTCTTCCGGTTTGCCCAGGCGTGCCACCGGAATTTGCGCCACAATTTTCTCGCGTACATCTTCGGGCACCGCCATCACCATTTCCGTTGCGATATAGCCTGGGGAAATCGTATTCACGGTTACGCCTTTGCGTGCCACTTCTTGCGCCAGTGCCATGGTGAAGCCATGCATGCCGGCTTTCGCTGCCGAGTAATTGGTCTGACCAAACTGGCCTTTCTGGCCATTGATCGAAGAAATATTCACCACTCGGCCCCAGCCGCGCTCAACCATGCCATCCACAAATTGTTTCGACACGTTAAACACCGAATCGAGGTTGGTGCCAATTACCGCATCCCAATCGGTTTTGCCGAGCTTTTTGAAGGTGGCATCGCGGGTAATACCGGCATTATTGACCAGCACATCAACCGGGCCAATCTGGGCGTCTACGGTGGCTTTGAGCGCCACGCAGGCGTCAAAATTGGTGACATCACATTCAAACGCTGCAAAATCGTAGCCAGCCGCTTTGTTGTCGGCGAGCCAAGCATCTTGTTTGCCTGGTTTGGAATAGGTGGTGATCACTTTAAAACCGTCGTCGGCCAGTTTGCGGCAGATTGCCGTCCCGATGCCGCCCATACCACCTGTAACGAGAGCTACTTTTGCCATACTTCGTATATCCTTGATGTTTGAATGAATGCCTCTGCCGCTGGTGGGCAGAATATTGTTGTTCTTGCGCAAGACCCTTGTGAGGCTGGGCAAGCGTAGCTAAGGGCTATCCCGTATGTAAATTGGAATATTGCCTTAAGTGACATAATGGATACACTTTCATGAATAGTAATCAACCGGTGGTGCTGATTTCTGGCTGTTCGAGTGGTATTGGGCTATATGCTGCGCAATTTATGCAACAGCATGGCTGGCAAGTGATTGCCACAGCGAGAAAAAATGACCATGTCTTATATTTGCAATCGCTAGGGCTTACTGCCTTACAAATGGATGTCGCCGACAGCGAATCCATTGCTTTTTGTGTGGCGGCTACATTGGCGCTCACTGGCGGGCGTTTGGATGCGGTGTTTAACAACGCTGGCTTTGGTGTGCCGGGCGCGGTGGAAGATTTAAGCCGCGCCGCAATGCGGCATCAATTTGAAACCAATGTGTTTGGCGCGATTGAACTCACCAATGCGGTATTGCCACTCTTTCGCCGCCAAGGTCACGGCCGGATTGTGTTTAATAGCTCGGTACTGGGCTTTGCGGCGATGCCGTATCGGGGGGCGTACAACGCCAGCAAATTTGCGCTCGAGGGTTTTGCCGATACCTTGCGGCAGGAATTGATCGGCACTCAGATAAAAGTGAGCCTGATTGAGCCCGGCCCGATTGTGAGTCGCTTTCGCGCCAATGCGTTTGAAGAATTTAAGCGCTGGATCAATAGTGAGGCGAGTTTTCACGCCCCGGCTTATGCCGCTATGGCGCGGCGCCTACTCAAAAGCGGGCCACCCGCGCCATTTACGCTGCCGGAGAGCGCCGTGGCCGAGGTATTGCTCGCGGCGCTAACGAGCGCAAGGCCTCGCGCCCGATACCGGGTCACCAAACCCACGCAGTGGTTCTGGTATTTGAAGCGCATCTTGCCCAGCGCGTGGCTCGATCGTGTATTACTGAAAGCTTCGGGCGATGAGCCAGGCGTCGCCTACGGTCGCCGCAGCGAATAAAGGCGGCTAAAGTCAGTGCAGAATGCGAAATGCACAATAATGGTCCCTTGTCCAGAATTGAGCTTCGCCTTGTGGTTCGGGTAGAATAGGGGATTCAAACTTGTGCGCTCTTAACATGACCAAGTATATCTTCGTAACCGGTGGCGTTGTGTCTTCGCTCGGCAAAGGCATCGCCGCCGCGTCTCTGGCTTCGATTCTCGAATCGCGCGGCCTCAATGTCACCATGATGAAACTGGATCCGTACATCAACGTCGATCCGGGCACCATGAGCCCCATGCAGCACGGTGAAGTCTTCGTTACCGAAGATGGTGCGGAAACTGACCTCGATCTCGGTCACTATGAGCGCTTCATTACCGCCAAAATGGCGAAACGCAACAACTTCACGACCGGGCAGATTTATGACTCGGTGATCAAGAAAGAGCGTCGTGGCGATTATCTGGGCAAGACCGTACAGGTCATTCCGCACATTACCGATGAAATCCGTCTGTTTGTTGAGCGTGGCTCAAGCGGTGCGCAGGTTGCGGTGATTGAAGTGGGCGGCACGGTAGGTGATATTGAATCGCTGCCATTCCTGGAAGCCATTCGCCAGATGGGCGTGTTGTTGGGCAAGGAAAACACCTGCTTTGTGCATCTTTCCTACGTGCCGTATATCGCGGCTGCGGGTGAAATCAAAACCAAACCTACCCAGCACAGCGTGAAAGAGCTGCGCGAAATTGGTATTCAGCCCGATGTGCTGATCTGCCGCGCCGATCGCATGGTGCCGGATGAAGAGCGCCGCAAAATTGCGCTGTTTACCAATGTATCGGAAAAAGCCGTGATTTCGTGTCCGGATCTGGATTCGATTTATAAAATTCCGCGTGCGCTGTCTGAGCAAGGCATTGATGACATCATCTGTCGTCAGTTTGGTCTCGATTTGCCACCAGCTAATCTATCGGTTTGGGATGGCATCGTCGATGCGATTCAAAACCCTCAGCAGACCGTGAATATTGCCATGGTCGGCAAATACGTCGAACTGACCGAATCGTACAAATCGCTGATCGAAGCACTGAAACACGCCGGCATTCATACGCGCTCGGAAGTCAAAATCCATTTCGTGGATTCTGAGTCGCTGGAAACCGAAGGCCCAGGCTGCCTGAAAGACATGGACGCGATCTTGGTGCCAGGTGGTTTTGGTAAACGTGGTGTTGAAGGCAAGATTGTGGCGGTGCGCTTTGCACGCGAAAACAATATCCCATACATGGGGATTTGTTTGGGCATGCAGATCGCGCTGATCGAATTTGCGCGTGATCTGGCCAATATGCCAGGCGCGAACTCGACCGAGTTTGATCTGGAAACCGAATATCCGGTGGTGGCGCTGATCGACGAGTGGGTGAACCACGACGGTAAAGTTGAAAAACGCGACGAAAACTCAAATATGGGTGGCACCATGCGCTTGGGTGCGCAGCAATGTCGCTTGGAAAGTGGTTCGCTCGCCGCCAAAATTTATGGCAATGAGCTGATTACCGAGCGCCATCGTCATCGCTACGAAGTGAACAACTACTATCTGGACCGCCTGCAAGCGGCTGGCCTGAAAATCAGTGGTAAATCCGTGGGCGCCGAGCAACTGGTGGAAACCATTGAGCTGGCGGAACATCGCTGGTTCTTTGCTTGTCAGTTCCACCCAGAGTTCACCTCAACGCCACGTGATGGCCATCCGCTGTTCAAGTCGTACATCGAGGCGGCGATCGCCTATGCACGCGAAAATGGCCGTGAAGGTCTGAGCTGCTAAGCAATACTGCAGGATCTTTGATCCTGATCTACAGGGTATAGCCTGCAAAGCTATACCCTGTCTATTTCCCAAGGCAATACAAAGAAGGGGTATCTCATGAAGCTGTGTGGCTTTGAAGTTGGATTGGATCAGCCATTTTTCCTGATCGCCGGTCCATGTGTCATCGAAAGCGAGCAACTGGCCATTGATACCGCTGGCCAACTGAAAGAGTTGACCAGCGCGCTGAATATCCCGTTTATCTATAAATCTAGCTTTGATAAAGCCAATCGCTCATCAGGCAAATCATTCCGCGGCTTGGGGATTGATGAAGGTCTGCGCATTCTGAGCGAAGTAAAAAAACAAATCGGCGTGCCGGTGCTAACCGATGTGCATACCGAAGCGGAAGCGCCCATCGTGGCGCAAGTGGTTGATGTGCTGCAAACCCCAGCCTTTTTGGCCCGCCAAACTGATTTTATCCACGCGGTCTGCGCCACTGGCAAACCGGTGAATATCAAAAAAGGTCAGTTCATGGCCCCGTGGGACATGAAACACGTGATTGCCAAAGGTAAAGAAGCCAATGGTGGTCTGGATAATCTGATGGTTTGCGATCGCGGCACCTCATTTGGCTACAACACGCTGATTAGCGATATGCGCGGCCTGATGGTGATGCGCGAAACCGGTTGCCCGGTGGTTTTTGATGCTACGCACTCTGTTCAGCAGCCAGGCGGGCAGGGTGATCGCTCTGGCGGTCAGCGCGAAATGGTGCCGGTCTTGGCGCGCGCAGCGGTGGCCTCGGGTATTGCGGGCCTCTTTATGGAAACCCATCCTAATCCGTGCGAAGCGCTATCAGATGGCCCTAATGCCTTCCCATTGCCACGGATGCAGGAATTGCTGATTACGCTCAAGGAAATTGATCGTGCGGTTAAGGCACACTCTTTCATTGAGCATACCTTGTAATTTCTTTGCGATATGCGGTGGGATTAATTCACCGCAGCTGTCATATTTATTGTATATATTCGTACCTATCTTCAAACCAACTGAGGTATAACGCCCATGAGCGCGATTGTTGAAGTGATCGCCCGCGAGATTTTGGACTCGCGTGGTAACCCGACTGTAGAAGCCGATGTATTGCTGGAATCAGGTGTTATGGGCCGCGCTGCGGTACCATCTGGTGCCTCTACCGGCGAGCGCGAAGCGCTGGAACTGCGTGATGGCGATAAATCACGCTATCTGGGTAAAGGTGTTCTGAAAGCGGTTGAAAACATCAACACCGAAATCTGTGAAGCCATTATCGGTCTGGACGCTGCAGATCAAGCCTTCATCGATCAAACCATGTTGGATCTGGACGGCACCGAAGACAAGAGCCGCATGGGCGCTAACGCGATCTTGGCCGTATCTATGGCTGTTGCCAAAGCTGCCGCCGAAGAAGCCGGTCTGCCACTGTATCGCTACGTAGGTGGTTCGGGCCCAATGTCTCTGCCAGTACCGATGATGAACGTAATCAACGGTGGTGAGCACGCGTCTAACAGCCTGGATTTCCAAGAGTTGATGATCGTGCCTGTTGGCGCGCCAACTTTCCGTGAAGCACTGCGTTACGGCGCCGAAGTGTTCCACAACCTGAAAAAAATCCTGCACGACAAACATCTGCCAACTCAAGTGGGCGATGAAGGTGGTTTCGCACCTGACGTGGCCGGCCCAGAAGATGCGCTGGATCTCTTGATGGCTGCGATTGAGAAAGCAGGCTACAAAGCCGGTACCGATTTCCGTATCGCACTGGATTGCGCGGCTTCTGAATACTTCGATAAAGAAACCGGCAACTACGTATTCAAGAAATCAGGCGGCCGTACTTTCACGTCGCTGGAAATGGTTGATTACCTGGAAAGCCTGGTTAACAAATACCCAATCATCTCGATTGAAGACGGTATGGGCGAGCGCGACTGGGATGGTTGGAAACTGCTGACCGACCGTCTGGGCAAGCGTGTACAGCTGGTGGGTGATGATCTGTTTGTGACCAACACCAAAATTCTGGCAGAAGGGATCAAAAAAGGCATTTGTAACTCGATCCTGATCAAAGTAAACCAAATCGGTTCACTGTCAGAAACGCTGGCTGCGGTTGATCTGGCTAAACGCCATGGTTACACCTCAGTAATGAGCCACCGCTCAGGCGAAACCGAAGATTCAACCATCGCCGATCTGGCGGTGGCCACCAACTGCATGCAGATCAAAACAGGTTCTCTGAGCCGTTCTGATCGTATCGCTAAATACAACCAGATCCTGCGTATCGAAGAGGAACTGGGCGATGCAGCGGTTTACCCAGGTGTGAACGCGTTCTACCAGCTGAAAGGCTAAGACGCGTTGTGTTATGGCTGCAGCGCTGATGTCAGCTCGACCTTAGCCGCGCAGCCATAGTAAGATCAAAACCGGAGTATGTACTCCGGTTTTTTCTATGAATGGTCTGTTTCGGTTTCCTGAATGCGTATTCTTGCTTTAGTTTTGGCTGTGCTAATTATTGCTTTGCAATGGCCGCTTTGGATTGGCAAAGGCAGCTGGATGCGCGTATGGCAACTGGATGAACAGCTGGTGCAACGCCAAGCTGAAAATGCCAAACTTAAAGAGCGCAATGAAGCGCTGGATGCCGAGGTGAGTGACTTAAAAACCGGCTCGGAAGCCATCGAAGAGCGGGCCCGCAATGAGCTGGGTATGATTCGCCAAGATGAAGTGTTCTTCCAGGTGCTGGATCACAGCAAGCCAGCGATCATTAGTAGCAGTCCAACTAAAACTACATCACAAAAGTAAACTGTACCGGTACATTTTCCTAGGTACTGCACCCCAAGCCAATCTGTTATGCATTTGCGATATCGGCTA
The DNA here is from genome assembly GCF_000799095.1 of Chitinibacter sp. ZOR0017. Lineage (NCBI taxonomy): Bacteria > Pseudomonadati > Pseudomonadota > Betaproteobacteria > Neisseriales > Chitinibacteraceae > Chitinibacter > Chitinibacter sp. ZOR0017. The sequence continues at coordinate 30,776 of NZ_JTLG01000013.1, forward strand.
TAGTACTCCTTACCCAAGGAGAGCCCGATGAGCGAACAAATCACCCCACCTCGCAAAACCCTGTATCTGCAATTGGCCGATGAAATGGCCGAGGCGATTAGTACGGGTGTGCTGCGCGTCGGGGAGAAAATGCCATCGATTCGCAAGCTGTCTGGTCAGCGCCAGCTGAGCTTATCCACGGTAATGGAAGCCTATCGGGAGCTGGAAGATCGTGGCTTGATTGAGGCGCGCCCACAGTCAGGTTTTTATGTGCGCCAACGACTTAGTTTTGCCACACCCGAGCTCACTACGCCACCTAAAAATCCCTCACATGTCTTTATCGACCCTCTGCTTACCCCATCCGCAGTGAATCGCACCCATAAAGAAATCCGCGTCGATTTTGGCATGGCGATACTCTCGCCCAAATTATTCCCGAATGCGCAAATCCAGCGCATGCTCTCGCAAATCACCCGCCAATTCCCTGATTTGGTGGCTGACTACGGTGAGCCGCAAGGCGATCTGGAATTGCGCCGGCAGATTTCCCGCCGCTCACTGATCTGGGGTGGCAAAGTAGAAGCGGATGAAATCATCATCACGCAGGGTGGGATTGAGGCGCTGAATTTGTGCCTGCGCGCGGTGACCCAACCGGGTGATGTGGTGGCGATTGAATCACCAGCTTATTTTGGCTTGTTGCAGATTTTAGAGAGCTTCAAACTCAAAGCACTGGAAATCCCGACCCACGCTAAAACCGGTATTTCGATTGAAGCGCTGGAACTGGCCACGCGCAATGGCGAGGTAAAGGCATGTGTTTTGCTACCGAATTTTGCCAACCCATTAGGCAGCCTAATGCCCGATGAAAACAAACAAAAGCTGGTGCAACTACTTGAAGAGCGCAATATCCCGCTGATTGAAGATGATATCTACGGCGAGTTTTGCTATCAGGGCGATCGGCCGATTCCAGCCAAGGCATTTGATAAAACCGGCAATGTCATGCTGATGTCCTCGTTTACCAAAATAGTGGCTCCGGGTTTTCGGATCGGCTGGGTGGTCGCCGGCAAATGGCAAAAGCAGATCGAGCAGCTGAAATTTATTAATACCTATTCCACGCCATCGCTGTTACAGCGGGCCATGGCGCGTTTTCTGGAAACCGGTGGGTATGATCATCACTTGCGCCGTTTGCGCAAAAGCTGCGCCGAGCAAGTCAATCACGCGGTGAATGCCATTCAACGCTATTTCCCGGCTGACACCCGACTCAATGTGCCGCAGGGGGGGTATATCCTCTGGGTTGAGCTCAATAGCCGCATAGACACCATTACCCTGCTGCAAGATGCGCTTGCCGAAGGGATTAGCTTCACACCTGGCTCGCTATTTTCACCTAGCAATAGCTACCGCAACTGTTTGCGCATCTGCTGTGTTGAGGAATGGACCACACGGCACGAAAAAGCCATCGCCCGCTTAGGCGAACTGGCCCGCAAACAGCTGGGCACACCGGAAAGCGTGCCGCTTGCGGCACACTAAGCCCAGCGCAAGGTGGCTAAGCTAGGGCTGCTCAAGTCAAGACCCAAGCCGAACCTGCCCCCGCTATTCGCTGGCCACGCTGCGCATTACCGTCGAGCAGCTATACGGGCCAGCAGCTTGGGCTTCGACACAGGCCGCGGAATAAGACATCTGGCAGGGGGGATTGTCGCCTTTTTCATCAACCCACAGCACTTGCAGCCGCTCGCCGCAGCGCTGTTCGATCAGGGTGTTGATGTGCAATAGGTCTTCGACCAGCTCGCCAGCTTGAACGCTAGCGGCGCCAACGCACAAAGCGCCGGCCAGTAGGATAGAGCGCAGCATAGTGCCTCCTCGGCTAGCGAGGAGGATGCACCGTGCATCAAACGCCAACCTGTAATTGCACTATTGCTGCTCAGGTGGCGCTGGCAAGCGCTATTGCCTGAAAGGTTGGAACTTACAGACTAGCGGCAGAGCAACCTTACTGTTGGCAGGGTTAAGCGTGGCGGGGCTGGCTACCTACATGCAGCCATTGCTGGGCCCACTGCAGTAGTGGCTGCCAGCGCGAGGTGCTGGGTTGGCTTGTGCCAATGCGCAATTGACTATCGCTCAAGGCCTCGACCAGCACGGCTTCCCAGCCTTGTACTTGCCAGGCTTCGCCGGCCTGTAGCACGACATCATGGCCATCGTCAGTGAGCCAGATGGTGCCATGGTCACAGTGGATCCAGGCAAACTGTTGCTGATTCAGGCTGAGTAATTGTGAGCGGGTAAGGGTGGTCTGAGCCATGATCGTACTCCTGCGAGGTTTTAGCTAGAATACGCCGCCACCAGCCTACGCTACAGAGGCACAACTGTACTGTATTTAGGTGTACAGGCAGGCTGAATTGATGAACTGTTATGCTGCTTTCGGGTCCACACTGTCTGCCGCTGACAGCTTTAGCCGGCTTTGCGCAATTGCCGCAACTTAAATCGCGCCGGATCAATCGCATTCAATAAGCTTTTTTCGATGGGCTGTGGCTCACTATTGAGCTGACAAGCCAAAATTTCCGCCGCCAGTGCATGCCAAGTAATGCCGCGCGAGCCAAAGCCCACGCAGCAATACAGCCCAGATTGACGGGGCATTTGAAACAGTTGGTGCACAGGCTCATTTATTTCGCCCGCCACATGCAGCTGCCCGACCAAGGGCAGGCGATCAAGCGAATTGGGGCGTGCGCAGATACGGGTACTGGCCTCGGGGCTGGTAATTTCATGCCCGAGCAAATCGGCTGCACCCGCCAGATTGCTGGCCGTGAGCTCAGCAAGGCTGGCCGCGCCTACCTCGGCCGCACCGGTGCAGCGCCAGCCTGCTAGCGCTGGGGTGAGATAACGGGCCGCAGATAGGCTGAGTACATCAGCTGATACGGCAGCGGCGGGGATTTTCGTAACCGAACGCCAACTTTCACTCAGCGGTAACTCACCTGCCGGCCACAATTGCTGAACAGAGTGTGCATTGGCGAGGATAAGTACTTCGGTGCGGGTCAGTAGCGCATTGTCCGCGCCAAAAATGTGCCATGTTTGCTCGTGTTGCTCGATACAGCTAACAGGGGTATTGACCTGTATGCTAATTAGATCAATATCCGTAGCGATATACTCCTGGCACAAGCTGTAGGGATTCACCCATAGCGACTTTTCCAGCCACCACGCACCATAGCTGACCGGATAGCCTAACTGTGCGGAACAGGTGGCGGCATCCAGATATTGCAGCACTTCAGGCGGAAATTGCAGGGTAGCGGCGGTGCTCGCTAGCAGGGCGTCTTGTTCGGCGTCTTTGGCCAATTGCAGATGGTGACCGCAGCCCGCAAGTACAGTCGGACCCAGCTGCCCAATCCGTTGCCGGCTCATCGCCAAGCCGGCCCGGCTCAGGCGAGCGAGGGCATTATCATCCTTACTAAAGATCGCGTGGCAGAGGCCCACATGATTGCCCGAGGCACGCTGGGCCACATCCGCTTCGGCTTCAAAGATTTCAACCTGCCAGCCACGCCGCGCCAGTGCCGCAGCTGTCGCGCAGCCGGCCATGCCTGCGCCAATAATCACCGCACGTTTTGGGTGTGGACGCGCGGGGTGAGAACGAAATACGCGGGGTGGCTTGGGGATGCGCGCACAGCGCCCCACGAGCATTTGCCGTTTACTGGCAAAGCCCGCGACTTTTTCAACGGCAAAGCCCGCTTCGGTCAGCCCGCGGCGAACTGCGCCGGCCACCGTGTACGTAGCGAGCGTGGTATCGGCATGGGACAGTCGCCACAGCGCCTTAAACACGGGCAGGCACCACATCTCGGGGTTTTTGCTTGGGGCAAAGCCATCGAGGTAAATCGCATCCACCTTGGCCTGCAGCTCGTGAAGCATGCTTTGCACCTCACCCAACAGCAAGGTGAGAATGACCCGTCCATCCGCCAGCTCCAGCCGATGAAAGCCTGGGGTGAGCGCCGGCCAGACAGCCAACAGCTCGCTAGTGAAGGTACTTAGCTCAGGGTAGCGCTGATACAGCCGGCTTAAATCGGCGCGACTAAACGGATGTTGCTCCACCGAAATAAAATGCAAGCGCGCCGAACGGTGCGGGTCATTTGTCCAGGCCTGCCAGGTGGCTAAAAAACTTAAACCTTGCCCAAAACCTGTTTCAAGAATGGTAAAGCATTCGCGCTGCTGCCAGCGAACCGGCAAGCCGTTGCCCGCCATAAACACGGCCTGCGCCTGCGCCAAGGCGCCATGGGCGGAGTGGTAAACATCGGCATAGCGGCTGGAATACAAAGTACCATCAGCGGCAAAATCAAGCGTAGCGGCTTGCAGCGGGGTATAGGCCATGGCAAAACAGCAGGTTTAGGCGGACGCAACGGGCGGATGCAGTGGTTCCCCGCGCAAAAAGGCTCGTCGTGCGGCAATGCCAAGGCTAATTGCCAGCACGCACAGCACCACAAAACTACGATTGCCCCACTGAGCATGGCCCCATTTTAACAGCTCGATGCCACCAGCAAATACCGCCATATTCAGCATGCCGAGCGCCGCGGCCACCACCCCTTTGGCTTGCTCACTACTAAATAGGGTCAGGCGATACAGTGCAGCATTGATCATGCCCATGCCAAACGCCGCAACGGCCAGCGACCAGGCCAGCCAGCGCCAAGCGGTGGGCTCGGCCAGCAGATACAAGCCCGCCAGCGCCCCAGCCAGCAAAGGGATCGAGCCGATGGTAATCAGCCTCTGTATCGGCAATTGGCTAATCAATTTGGCCAAAGCGATATTGCCGAGGATCAGCCCACCAAATACAGGGAATTGCCACCAGCCGTATTCCAGCGTGCTAAGCCCGGCATCCTGCATCAAAATCACCGGCGCCAGCGCAATCCAGCCCAGCAAGGGCACCGCATTCAGGCTGAGCGCCACGGCGCCCAGTACAAAGCGGCGATTGGTGTAAATTTGGCGATAATCTTGCCAGAGCTGGCGTGGATGCAATGGCTCGGCGAGCTTGGGTGAGGTTTCCGGCATTTTGTACCACAGGCCCAGGCAAGAAATCGCCGACACCACGGCCACTACGCCAAAAATCCAGCGCCAATCACCCAGCTGTAACACTGCAGCACCGGCGACCGGGCCAACTAGAGGCGCAATTAGCGCCACATTGGCCATCAGCGCCATCACCCTCACGGCCATGGTTTCGGTAAAGCTTTCCTGAATGGTGGCATAGCCCACGGCGCCGATAAAGCACAGGCCAACCCCCTGCAAAAAGCGGAAAGTGAGAAACAGCCAGAAACTATGCACCCAGATAATGCCAATACAGCTCAGGGTGAAAAATATGGCACCGGCCAACATCACCGGCCGCCGGCCAAGGCGATCAGATAAAGGCCCCAGCAGCCATTGCAGGCTAGCACCACCCAGCAGACACAAGGTCATCGCCGTCGGAATCCAGGCAGGGTCGGCGGCAAACTCGCGCACCACAGCCGGCATGCCGGGCAAGATCATGTCATTGGAAATGTAGGTGGCAAACTCAAAGAGCACCAGCGCCAGCGGGAACAATAAAGTCGCCCAGCTCAGCTGGCTAATTGGGGCAGGGCGTGCAACAGACATGCAGTATTCGCTCGCAAAACCTGTATTGTCGCAGGCTGGCGGGCAGAAAGATTGGTAAAAATACACTGGCATGCGCATTTGCGCAGGCTGGGGGCAAGATTTATCCCCGCGCCAGCCTCACTGCGGCATAATGAAAGCATTCTTCCATGGGGGTCGTACAATGACAAAAACCGAATTGATTGCCATCATCCATAACCTGGCCAGCATCGAGCACCCGGATCTCAACAAAAAGACCGTCGCGGCATTGCTCGATACCCTGTCGGAAGTGATTACCGCCACGGTGAGCGGCGGCGGCGAAGTAACCCTGCCGAATGTCGGCAAAATTGCGCTGAAATCGCGCGATGCCCGCGTGGGCCGTAACCCACGAACCGGTGAAGCAGTGCAAATCCCAGCCAAGAAAGTGCTGAAGTTTACTGCGGCCAAAGCGCTGAAAGATGCGGTAGCAGGCGAGCAGAAATAAGCAGCACACTGCGCGCTTTGCGCAGCCAATAAAAAAACCGGCTTTTAGCCGGTTTTTTTATTGATACCTACTGCTGGTATAGGGCTGTAGCGCAGATTAAACATAGCCTGCAGCCCAATACCGCCGCTAAATCAGTCTTCGCGACGCATTTGCGGGAACAAAATCACGTCACGAATACTTGGCGCGTCGGTCAGCAGCATCACCAGGCGATCGATACCGATACCGCAGCCGCCAGTTGGCGCCAGACCGTATTCCAGTGCGCGGATATAATCGGCATCAAAGTGCATAGCTTCATCGTCGCCGGCTTCTTTCAGATCCACCTGGGCCTGGAAACGCGCGGCTTGATCTTCCGGATCATTCAACTCGGAATAGCCATTGGCGTGCTCACGACCCACGATAAACAACTCGAAGCGCTCGGTAATACCCGCTTGCGTATCAGATGCGCGCGCCAGCGGTGACACCTCAGCCGGGTAATCGATGATGAAGGTCGGCTCCCACAATTTCGCTTCGGTGTTTTCTTCAAACAGGCTCAGCTGCAGGCCGCCAATACCATCGGTCAGCACGGGTTTGCCGCCCAAGCGCGCGATTTCGGCTTTCAGGAAGGCGCGGTCGTGCAGTTGCTCGTCGGTGTATTCGGGGTTGTAGTGCTTGATGGCATCCACAATGGTGAAGCGGGCAAAGGGCTTAGACAGATCCACCGTTTTGCCTTGATATTCCACGACGGCATGGCCAGTGGCTTCGATCGCGCAGGCACGGATAATGCCTTCGGTCATTTCCATCATACGCTGGTAATCGGCATAGGCCTCGTAGAATTCCACCATGGTGAATTCTGGATTGTGGCGGGTACTCATGCCTTCGTTGCGGAAGTTGCGGTTGACTTCAAACACCCGCTCCAGACCGCCCACGACCAGACGTTTCAGATACAGCTCAGGCGCAATCCGCAGGTACAGCGGCATATCCAGCGCATTGTGGTGCGTCTGGAATGGTTTGGCCGAAGCGCCGCCCGGAATCGGGTGCATCATCGGGGTTTCCACTTCCAGATATCCTTCGCCAGTCATAAATTCGCGCAGGCGTTGCACGATTTTGCTGCGTTTGATGAAGGTATTACGGCTGTTTTCGTTGGTGATCAGATCCACATAGCGCTGGCGGTATTTGGTTTCCTGATCGGTCAGGCCGTGGAATTTCTCAGGCAGCGGGCGCAGCGATTTGGTCAGCAGGCGCAGCTCGGTCACATGGACTGACAGTTCACCGGTTTTGGTTTTCATCAGCGTGCCGCGCGCGGCGACGATATCGCCCAAATCCCAGGTTTTAAAGTCGCTGTATACGTCTTCACCCACGGCTTGGCCGCTGATGTAGAACTGAATGCGGCCAGAGCCATCCTGAATCGTGATAAAGCTGGCTTTCCCCATTACCCGCTTGAGCATAATCCGGCCAGCCACACTAACCGCAATGGCTTGCGCTTCCAGCGGCTCTTTCTCGAAGTGACCATATTCAGCGGCCAGATCGGCAGCCAGGTGCTCACGTTTGAAGTCGTTCGGGAAAGCAACGCCTTTGCTGCGGATCGCGGCCAGTTTGGCGCGACGCTCGGCAATGATCTGATTTTCGTCTTGCGGGAGGATTTGTTCTTCTGACATGGGTATGTGCCTGCAGTTTAGATCTGGGTTTTATTTCGGGCAGATACCCAGTAGGGTATCTGCATAATCACTTATACGCCCTGTTTCAGGCTGGCCTCGATAAAGCCTTCAAGGTCGCCATCCATGACCGCCTTGATATTGCCAACCTCGTAGTTGGTGCGCAAATCTTTGATCCGGCTCTGGTCGAAGACATACGAGCGAATCTGATGCCCCCAGCCGATGTCGGATTTGCTGGCTTCCAGCGATTGCTGGGCTTCCATCCGTTTGCGCAATTCCAGCTCGTACAATTTCGCGCGCAGCATTTTCCAGGCTTCGTCGCGGTTTTTGTGCTGCGAACGGTCGTTCTGACATTGCACCACGGTATTGGTCGGGATGTGAGTCAGACGAACGGCTGAATCGGTTTTATTAATGTGCTGTCCACCCGCACCCGAGGCGCGATAGGTGTCGGTACGTACATCCGCCGGATTGATTTCGATCTCGAAGCTGTCATCCACCTCAGGGTAAACGAAGACCGAGGCAAACGAAGTATGGCGGCGGTTGTTTGAATCATAGGGCGAGCAGCGCACCAGGCGGTGCACGCCGGTTTCAGTCCGCAAGAAACCATAGGCATAGTCGCCAGACAACTTGATGGTGGCCTGGCTGATACCCACGATATCGCCATCGGATTGCTCCATCACTTCTACGCTAAAGCCTTTGCGCTCGCCGTAACGTACGTACATGCGCAGCAGCATGCCGGCCCAGTCTTGCGCCTCAGTACCACCCGCGCCCGATTGAATATCGATAAAGCATGGGCTTGGATCCATCGGATTATTAAACATCCGGCGAAATTCCAGCTTGGCCACTTCGGCTTCCAGCGTGGTGTAGTCGTCGTTGATGGCGCCGATGGTGTCGAAATCGTCTTCCAGCTTGGCCATCTCGAAGAGTTCCAGCGCGTCAGTCACCGCGCCACTGACTCGGTCAAGCACATGCACCACGTCTTCCAGTGATTTGCGTTCGCGGCCGATTTCTTGGGCTTTTTTCGGGTCGTTCCAGATTTCCGGATCTTCCGACAGGCGCACGACTTCCTCCAGGCGATCGACTTTGCCGGGGTAATCGAGGTAACGTTTCAGTTCATCAGCGCGCTGGCCGAGTTCTTTAAGCTGGTTTTCAATCTGGTTGAGCTGTTCGCTTTCCATGCGATGTTCCGCGTCCATGCTGATGCAAAACATCAAATTATATCAGTCCGCCCCCGCTTTGGGGGCGGAATTTCAGTGCCACTCAGACGTTCAGCCGCTGGCGAAGCTCGCGAATCGCCGCCGAAATCATCGCCAGATCTGCCGGGCAGGCGCGTAACTCGGCAAACATATGCTGCACACGGCCGATGGCCGCTTGCTCGCTCGCCAGCCACTCGCCCAGCGCATCACTGCGCTGTTCGCGCTCGGCCCATACGCGGCGGGTCAGCGCGATTTGCACAGCGCTCAGATCATCGCGCACCGCCATGCGTGCCAGTGTTTGCCAGCGATTGTCGCGCGGCAGCTGCTCGATCAGGCTATGCAACCACGGCAGATCCAGTGCTTCCCCCACGGCCAGATGCAGCTGCAATTGCTCGGCCAGCTGGCCGCTGTCGTTGGCCGCCAGCGCCAGCTCCAGCAAGGCTTGGATTTCCTGCAGCACCAACACCTGCATGGCAAGTCCGGCCGGCACTTTGGCCGCCAGCCATTGGGCTTTTTGCTCGGCATGGCGCTCGCTGGCGGCCAGCCATTCTGGCGCTTTGGGCAGGGCCAGCGCGGCGCAAGTGCGCAAATGATCGTGCTGCGCAGTGGTGAGCGGGGTTTGGATCAGCCAGCGTGCCACACGCTCGGTATAGCGGCGAATGTGCAGCAAGAGCTCACCCTGCGTTTCGGCATCCACACTGCCATCAGTGGCTTCAATCGCCCGCGCTAGCGTTTCCGCATCGAGCAGGGTTTCGGCCAGCAGCAGCGCGGCCACCACTTCGCTGGCGCTGTGCTCGGTTTCTTCCTGCAGGCGATAGGCCACGGTCATGCCATAGCGATTAATCACATGATTGGTGAGAACAGTAGCAACGATTTCGCGGCGCAGCGGATGCTCGGCAATTGCACTGGCATAGCGCTCAGCCAATACCCCAGGGAAGTATTTGCCTAGCAGGCCGTTCCATTGCGGATCATCGATCAATACCTCCGCGAGCAAGGCTTGCTTGAGCACAATCTTGGCATAGGCTAGCAAGACCGCAAGCTCGGGGCGATACAACCCCAGCCCAGCTTGCTGACGTTCAAGTAGCTGGCTATCGCTGGGAAGGTATTCGATCCGCCGCGAGAGTTTGCCCGCGGCTTCCAGCGCCTGCATCATCCGGCCATGCACGCTCAGTAGCGAACGCGCTTGCCGATGCTCCAGCGAAATGGCCAGCGTTTGCAGGCTATTGTCGCGCAAGACCAGTTGGCCCACTTCGTCGGTCATGCTGGCGAGCAGCTCATTGCGCTGTTTGAGGGTGAGATCGCCCGCGGCAATCAGCCGGCCGAGCAGGATTTTGATATTCACCTCGTGATCCGAGCAATCTACGCCCGCCGAATTATCAATGGCATCGGTATGAATCCGCCCGCCCTTGGCCGCGTATTCAATCCGCCCCAACTGGGTAAAGCCCAGATTGCCGCCTTCGGCCACCACTTTGCAGCGCAAATCGCGACCATCAATACGTACCGCATCGTTGCTGCGATCATTGGCTTCGGCGTGGGTTTGGCTGCTGGCCTTCACATAGGTACCAATGCCGCCGTTGTAAACCAGATCGACCGGCGCCTGCAAAATCGCCTGAATCAAGGCGTTTGGCTCCAACTCAGTCGCCTCAAGCGCGAGCAGGGCTTGCACCTGTGGGCTAAGGCGGATGGTTTTGGCATTGCGCGGCCAAATCCCGCCACCAGCCGAAATCAGCTCGGCCGTATAATCAGCCCAGGATGAACGCGGAAGGGCAAACAGGCGCTCACGCTCGGCGAAACTGGCGACCGGATCGGGATTGGGGTCGAGGAAAATATGTCGATGATCAAATGCGGCCACCAGTCGGGTATGCGGCGAGCGCAATAAGCCGTTACCAAATACGTCACCCGACATATCGCCAATCCCCACCACCGTAAACGCTTCACGGCGGGTATCCAGCCCTTGCTCCATAAAGGCGCGCTCGACTGAAACCCAAGCGCCGCGGGCGGTAATGCCCATTTTTTTATGGTCGTAGCCTACCGAGCCACCGCTGGCAAAGGCATCATCCAGCCAGAAGCCATATTCTTGCGAAATCTGATTGGCGATGTCCGAGAAGGTGGCGGTGCCTTTATCGGCGGCCACCACCAGATAGGGGTCATCTTCATCGCGACGCAAAACATCGACCGGCGGCACAATCTGGCCATTGACGAGGTTGTCGGTTAAATCCAGTAGCCCACGGATAAAGGTCTGGTAGCAGGCGATACCGCTGGCAAGCCAGGCTTCGCGCTCGGCAGGCGGATTTTTAACGATAAAGCCGCCTTTTGAGCCTACCGGCACAATCACGGTGTTTTTCACCATTTGCGCTTTCACCAGGCCCAGCACCTCGGTGCGGAAATCCTCACGCCGATCCGACCAACGCAGCCCACCGCGCGCAACTTTGCCACCGCGCAAATGCACACCTTCCATCGCGGGTGAATACACAAAAATCTCGTACAGCGGCACCGGCTGCGGCATAAAGCTGATCCGGCCCGAGGCGATTTTGAAAGAGAGATAGCCCTTGGGTTGACCATGCTGCCGTTGGTAATGGTTGGTACGTAGCGTCGCGCGTATCGCTTGCACATAGGCAGTCAGAATGCGCTCTTCATCCAGATTGGGTAGTGCTTTGGCCGCTTGCTCGACTTCTTCGAGCACAATATCGGCCACGGCCGGTTGGGCGTTGGCGGGGTTGAGTAGGTGATCAAAGGCGTTCACCAACTGTTTGCTCAGCAAGGGGTATTTCAGCAGGCAATCGCCGATCGATTCCATCGCAAATTTCAGCGCAACCTGCTTCAGATAGCGCGCATAGGCGCGCAGCAATAATACTTCGCGCCACACAAGGCCGGCTTGCAAAATCAGCCGATTGAAATGGTCATTCTCAGCTAAACCTGCAAATAGCGCCAAAAACGCCTCGACCACACGCGCCCGTTCTTCCGGTTTTTCTAGCGAGGTATTGGCCGGCAAGCGTACGCCGATATCCATGATGCAAAAACTACTGTCATCAGCGAGTTGCAGCAGATACGGCCGCTCATCCAATACCCGTAAGCCCAGATTTTCCAGCAAGGGTAGGCAATCCGAGAGCTCGATCGCCTGGCTGCGAAACAGCTTAATCCGCCAAATATCCGCCCGCAGCGGGTCGCCAGCTTGCAAGGTCACCACCAGCCGGTTTTCCAGTCGGCACTGCTCTAGCGCTTCAATATCATGGGTAGCCACTCGCGGGCTAAAGTCGGCGCAATAGGCACTGCCAAAGGCATTTTGATAGCGTTGAAAGAGCTCGGCCGCACGCTCTTCGCCATTGGCCAGAATCAGCTCGCGTTGCAGACTATCTGGCCAGCGCTGGGCTAATTCGGCAATCTGCGTTTCAATTGCTTGGCCATCATAAAGGCCACGCTGTTCGGCCGGCCGGCGCACAATAAACTGAATCCGAGCGAGGCTGGCATCGCCCAGCAATACCGTGTATTCGACGCTGCTGCCACCCAAGCGCTGCAACAGCAGCTTTTCAATTTTGACGCGCACCTCGGTGCTGTAATTATCACGCGGTACAAACACCATCACCGACACGTAGCGCTGGTAAATATCGTCACGGAAAAACGCCCGCACCCTTGAACGCTCGTGCAGCGAAACAATGCCCAGCGCAATGCGCTGCAGCTCGGGCACTTCGATTTCGATTAGCTCATCGCGTGGGTAGGTATCCAGCGTATTGAGCAAGGCTTTGCCGCGGTAGCCGCTTAAATCGGCCTTGCTCAATTGCAGCACGGCATCAATTTTTTGCCGTAGCAACGGGATTTTGCGCGGCTGTAGCATATAGGCGCTGGCGGAATAAAGCCCCACAATCCGCGTTTCGCCGCACAGCACGCCATTGGCGTCAAATTGGCGAACCAAAATCGTATCGAGATACACCGGCCGGTGGATGCTAGAGCGGCGATCCGATTTCGTGAGCATCAGCAGGCGATCTGGCGCATACGCAATCGCGCGTAATTCGGGGCTAAGGCTGCGCCAGATTTTGGACGGCGTGGCTTCACCGGCATCGCGCAAAATACCAAGGCCACTATTAGCTTGTAGCGTGAGCTCGTTACCAGCAAACTGATATTGCCGCATCCCTAGAAACACAAAATGCCCAGCCAGCAACCATTCGAGAAAGGCCACGCTTTCTTTGACGGCAGGGGCGGGCAAGGGCGGCGGCTGATGGCGCAACACTTCCAACAGGTCAACCACGTGCTCGGCCATGCGGCTCCAATCCGCGACGCATGCCGTGATTTGCGCCAATACATTTTCGATGCGCTGCTGCAGCTCGGCCAGCCTAGCTGGCTGACTAATGCGGGTGATCTCAAAGTGCATCCATGATTCTTTGCACACCAGCGCATCATCTTGCTCGGTAAAGTGACCTTGTTCGTCTCGATGTACGGTAATTACCGGGTGTATCACCATGGAAGCCTGATATTTCAAGGCATTCAGCGCCATACCCACCGAATCGACCAGAAATGGCATGTCATTGATCACGATTTCGACAATCGTATGCATGCTTTGCCAGCCATGCTCGGCCTGATTGGGGTTGTAGATACGGACCACGGCTTGCCCCGCTGGGCGCTGCTGGGCCAAGCGCCAATGTGCCAAAAGTGCGCCCCCCCAATCGCTGATTTGCCGCTGTGGCCAGTCTTCGTCCGGCACGTCGGCAAAATAGCGCTCAGCAAACCGCTGCTGTTCAGTTTGACCATGCTGGGCTAACCAGCTGCTTAATTCGTGCGGTAAGGGCATGACCGGCTCCGGGGTGAACTGATCTTTGCACTGTAGAACGCCGGAGCGGCTTTCTCTAGCTGGGGGAAGGCTTTACGTTTGACGGCTCAGATGTGGGATTTGCCACAATCAGCAAGCTGGATGCAGTAAATTGAATGACCAACGGTGTTGGCTTGTATATTATGGAATGCTAATATAGTCAAGTGAAGCAGTGCCATTTAAACAGGTGAGATCATGAGCCAGCCGCATATCCAGCGCCCCAGCGCCGCACCATCGAGTAGTGCGCATGATCCCATGCTGCGCGCCTGTCGCGATATCGCCGTCAAAATGCTCACCGAGTCACTCGAGCAATTTTTTGTTCGGCTAGAAGAAACCTATTTCCAGCTAGCCGACACCAGTTTTGACCGCCGCCTGCGCGATGATTTTTTTGCCGCCCGCATCGAAACACACAATAAACGCCAGCAACTAGCCAGCCAGTTTAAAACGCTAATCACCGAAGCGTTCGAGCAGCGGGTAAGCAATCCGGCCACTCAGCCCGAGCAAAAATTCTATTTCGTAAATGCCAACCTTGATCAGCTTAGCCTCGTCGCCAATGAAGAATACGAAGAAAGCATTGCCGCGGATCAGGTCGTCAAAAGCATTAAACATCAAGGCGGCGAAGAGCTAGATCAGCTGGAGCAGCGCTTTGCGCGCCTGCTCGCTGACAAAAACCCCGATTTTGCCAACCCTATGGCCCCCGAAGCAATTTGTGATGCTTTTTTGCGGGCCTGCAAACAGCTCGAAACCGGCGTAGAAGCGCGCATGGTGGCGATGAAAGCCTTTGAAAAAGAGCTTTCTAGCCAGGTGGCGAATGTGTATCACCAGGTTAACCAGTATTTAATTAAGCAGAACGTGCAACCGTTGGTCGTACGCAGCGCCCCACGTCGCAGCCCTAGCCGTCAAGGTGAAATCGGGGAAACCAGCGAACGCTCGGTGAAGCCGGTGAATCACAGCCCCAGCGCGCTGGCTGATCATCTTAGCGAACTCACTTTGCCGGCTAGCTCACCCGCCCTGCAGGCGCCGGTCGCGCAGAATGTGGCTGAATTGGGCGCAAACTTTATCGCACCAAGCGCCGCACTGAGCTTAGAAGGGCAGACACCCGAGTGGAAAACCTTCCTTGATTTGCTGCAACACAAAGGCAGCAGCGAGTTGGCACAGCTCAGCCAAGATCCGCTAGAGCAGGGCATTAATCTGATCGCGATGCTGCGCGAAAGTGGCTGGGCCAAACAGCTGCCCCAACTCAATGCCATGACGCTGGAACTGGTGGCGATGCTCTTCGAGCATATCTTTGATGACCCGCGCCTCAATTCAGTGATGAAAAGCTTGATCGGTCGTTTACAGATCCCGATCTTAAAAGTCGCGATGCTCGACGCGAGCTTTTTTGCGCAAAAAAACCACCCGGCACGGCTGCTTGTAGATCAGCTCGCACTGTGTGCGATGGATGATGAAACCCTGCAGCCAGGGCAGCCGCATTACGAAAAGCTAGCGGAGATTGTGCAACATCTGATCAAGCATTTTGATCAGGATGTGGGGGTATTTGCGCAGAGCTACCAAGCGCTACAAGATTATTTACAAAGCTTGGAAGCCGCGGCGATTGCCAC
Organism: Chitinibacter sp. ZOR0017; assembly: GCF_000799095.1. NCBI lineage: Bacteria > Pseudomonadati > Pseudomonadota > Betaproteobacteria > Neisseriales > Chitinibacteraceae > Chitinibacter > Chitinibacter sp. ZOR0017. The sequence goes on from NZ_JTLG01000013.1 coordinate 46,027, forward strand.
CTTGAGCGAAGAGCTGGATCACTTGGCGGCAAACGAGCGGGCGGAATTAGCGCAAGTCACCGCTGAGCAGTTGATTCAAGCTCGCCTGCAAGGGTATGGCGATCTAGCCCAAGTCATTCAAGACTTTCTGGCCAATACCTGGCAAGAGGCGTTACGCCTGGCCTATGGTACCGAAGCAGAAAACACCCCATTGTTTGTCACCCGTCTACAGGCAATGGATGATTTACTCTGGAGTGTACAGCCCAAAGCCACGCCGGAAGAACGATTCAAAATGGTGAATCTACTCACCCCTATGTTGAAAACCCTGGAGGAGGGGGCATTGGCCGCGGGGCTGGATAAGACCGCCGCCAATGCGTTTTTTGCTGAGCTGGTGCAATGTCATGCCGCAGCAATCCGCAATGGCATCAAACCCGCCGCTAAAGTTGAAGTGCACGCGCCGGTTGAGCCCACACCAATTAGCGTTGCGCCAGTCAGCGCCAGCACTTCACCAGCCGTCCTAGGGCAACCTGCAGCTGCAGTTCCTCTGCCTGAAGTCACATCAACTGCCACCTCTGAGCTGGTCGAGCAGCTTAGTGGTGAGCTGGATAGCGCCAGCGATGAAGAAGCAAGCCCTGATATCACTCCAGAATCCACCTTGCCCCGCAAAGGCGAATGGGTCGATTGGCAAACGCCAGAAGGGCATTTCATCCGCTTGCGGCTCTCTTGGATTAGCCCGCAAGGCACTCGGTATGTGTTTACCAATCGCACCGAAAAGGGTCGGGCCTTTTTGCAAGCCGAATTGTTAAATGAACTCTATAGCGGTCGGATGCAACGGCTGGATCAGCAGGCGACGTTGACTGATCGGGCAATGCAGGAGCTGATGAGTGATCTACGGGCTTGAGTGAATATAAGTACGGCAATCGATAATAAAAAACCCGCTGTGAAAGCGGGTTTTTTATTCGCACAGTGCGCAGGATTAGGCGGCATCGGCCAGTGCTTGTGCCTGCTTTTTCAGTAGTTGTCCAATGCCGTGCTCGGCCAAATCCAAGAGCTGATTCATTTCTTGGCGGCTAAAGGCCTTGCCCTCAGCAGTGCCTTGAATTTCGATAAAAGCCCCACCCGCCGTCATGACTACATTCATGTCGGTTTCGCAGGCGGAGTCTTCCAGATAATCCAGATCCAGCACGGGCGTATCGCCATATACGCCAACCGAAATGGCAGCCACTGCTTCACGAATCGGGTTCTGGCTCAATTTACCGGCAGCAATCAGTGATTGAATCGCGTCTTGCAGTGCCACATAGGCACCGGTAATGCTGGCAGTACGGGTGCCACCATCGGCCTGAATCACATCGCAATCGATGGTGATTTGCCGCTCGCCCAAGGCCGCGAGATCAACCACGGCGCGCAGGCTACGCCCAATTAGGCGCTGAATTTCTTGAGTTCGGCCACTTTGCTTCCCAGCCGCAGCTTCGCGTTTCATGCGGCTACCGGTCGAGCGGGGTAGCATGCCATATTCGGCAGTAACCCAGCCTTCACCTTTGCCTTTTAAAAAAGGCGGTACTTTTTCTTCAACGCTGGCGGTACAGATGACTTTGGTATTGCCAAATTCGACCAATGCGCTACCTTCGGCGTGGCAGGTATAGTGGCGGGTAAGGGTAACCTGGCGCAGCTCATTGGGCTGGCGTTGAGAAGGGCGCATGGCAATGTATCCGAAAGCGAAAAGTTAAGCCGCAGTATACCGCGCTAGCGGGCTTGCTGGCTCATGTTTGGCATGGCGGTTAGATTTAGCAGCGGTAATTGTTCTTGCTGCCAGGCAAAGAGTGCCTCGGCGGCCATCGGCTTGGCGATGAAATAACCCTGCACCTCATCACAGCCCATGACTGACAGGGCTTGCCAGCAGCTCAAGGTTTCAACCCCCTCGGCCACCACGGTTAAGCCCAAAATATGGCCAAGCTCGATCATTGAGCGCACGATCGAGATGCTCTCGAAAGTATGACTCATCGACATCACAAAACTCTGGTCGATCTTGAGCTCATTAATTGGCATTTTGGCCAGATATGCAAACGATGAGTAGCCGGTGCCGAAATCATCCATTGAGATCTTCACACCCAGCTGGCGCAGGCGCAGTAGATTTTGTAGCAACTGATCAGCATGGCGCATGACCCCGGTTTCGGTGATTTCTAGGCACAGATTGACCGGCACGGGGCAATAGCGAATTTGTGTCTCGATAAAATCGATAAATAGTGGGTCTTCCACATCCGCCACCCCCACATTCACCGACATACACCAATCTAGGCCCTGCGCCTGCCAGGCTACTTGTTGCGCTAGCGCAGCTTTAATCACCCATTCCGTAATCAGCCGCAGCTTGCCCGATTGCTCGGCAAAGGCAATAAACGCGCCGGGAGGGATCCAGCCGCGTTGTGGATGTTGCCAGCGAACCAACGCCTCTACCGAGTGCACTTGAGTGCTTTGCATATTCAGCTTGGGTTGAAAGTGCAATACAAGCTGATTGTGATCGATGGCTTCGCGCAAATCGCCCATCAGCCGGAACTGGTTTTGCCGATCTACTTCACGGCTGGGGTCATAACACACGCACAGTTGGCAGTGCTCTTTGGCACTAAACAGCGCAATTTCGGCCTGCCGCAGCAAGGCTTCGGCATCGGTCGCATGCAATGGATGGCAGCTGAGACCAAAACGCATGGCGAGATTGAGGCGATGCTCATCAATGGCGATCGCCGCAGAAATGCTCTGCTCGATATACACAATCATTTCATTCAGCTGAATGCTATTGGTGAAAGGAATTTGCAGTAGAAAATCATTCCCAGACACCCGGCCAATATGGCGCACGACATTGGGCTGCATTTGCTGCAGCCGATCAGCCACCGTGCGCAGCACATTGTCACCCTCGGCAAAGCCAAAGCAATCGTTCACATAATGAAAATCGGCAAGATTCAGTAGTACTACCGCAAAACTACCTTTGCCATGGCGGATATCGGCGTCGATTTCTTCAACAAAGCGGGTGCGATTGGCCAGCCCGGTAATGCGATCAACAAACGCCAGCTGCTTGAGTAAGTGCTCCCGCGCGTGGATGGCATCCCCCATCGCATTAAAGGCTGTTGCCAGATTGCCCAGCTCATCGTACGAATGGACCGGCATCCGTATATCAAACTCGCCAAGGGTGAAACGCTGCACCGCATGGCTAAAATGCCGCAACGGGGCGGTTAGCCTTGAGGCCAGCAACCAGCTTAAAGCACTGCCGATAATCAGCAAGGCCAAGCCAAGCCCAATGGTTTTTGCGCCTACCCACCACAGCTGGGATTGCACCTGCTGCTGCTCCATGTCGGCCCCCAGCAGATAGGGAGTGCCATCGGCAGCCGTTCGAAACAAAAGAATGGAGCGAAAATCACCATAGGCATCATGCAATACCCCGCGATAATTTTCTCGACTCAGCAGCGTATTGCGCACCCGACCATCATGATCGGCGTACGGCTGCATAAAGTGGCCAAATTTCCCGGCTGCCAGCTCGATCTCGGGGGCCGAATCCGCCAGATAGACTACCCGGCCATTAATCAGCGCCAAAAGGTAGACATAACGCAAGCCACTTTGCTGGGCAAATTGGGCCATTTGCCGGGCATGACCGACGTAATCGCCTAATAGTACGGGAGGCTTGGCCAAAGCCTGATCGATATAAGCCGGTGGCAGGATATAGGGAATGGCCGCGGCCGCAGTTTGCAAACGGCCATCTAGCTCGGCAAATAATGCTTCGCTTAGCTGTTTGTAAATACTGAAAGTAAGAACGACGCTAATCAGCAGATTAAGCGATAGCAGCACCAATAAAACCTTGGCACGGGCACTGCGTAAACGTTCGAGCGTGAATGCAGCCATGCGGGTAACAGGGGCTAGAAATTGAAATCAGCTTTGTTCTAGCCCAATCTGCTGCGCTGCGCAATTACTTAATTACAAAGGCATTGCGATTTATTTCTTCAGCTTGACCCGCCTCTGATTTCAATCTAAAGCCCCAAGTGTCACAACGGGCTTTTTGCGGCAGCAAGGTCAATTGCAGCAATTCATCCCGCCGAAAAGCATGAATCTGCACCGGGGTGTTAGCGGTAAAGACCTGCTGCAAACCATCAAATTGCGCCGCATTCACCCGTAGGTGATCAACGGCTACAATTACATCCCCCGCCGCTAGGCCTGCCGTAGCGGCGGCTTCGCCGCGCAGAACGTGCGTGAGTTTGATCCCAGCTGGATCGGCGCTGTAACGCACGCCCCAGCTCAGTTTTTCGATGAGGGTATCCTGCCAGCCGCCTTTATCCTGCGCATTGAGCGCCGGACGGCATTGGCTGTCGATACCCAGATAGGCAAGGCTTTCGGCTAATGGCAAGGGCTGTGTAGAGCGCAGGGCGCGGTCAAAAAATACGCTTAAATCAAGGCCGCTGGCCTCGCAAGCTAGCGCTTCCCACTGCGCTTCGCCAACGCCGACACCTTCGTGCCCAAAGTCGCGGCCATAGCGAGCCCACAAAAGTTGCATCACATCATCCAGCGAGCGCTGATTGTGCGTGTGCTGGCGAATATGCATATCTAGACAGAACGCCACCAGCGCGCCTTTGGTGTAATAGCTCACCAGCTCATTGGGCGCATTTTCATCTTGACGATAATACTTCACCCAGGTATCTAAGCTGGAGTCTTCCAGAGTCTGACGTTGCGCGCCATACCCCCGCTCAACCTGTGTTGCCGTTTGAGCCAGCAATTGTAGATATTGCGTCCAATCTATCAGCCCGGTGCGCAGTAGCGTTAAATCGTCGTAGTAGGAAGTGATGCCCTCAAAGGCCCACAGCAAGCGCGTATAGTTTTCCTGCTGCAAATCATACGGAGCAAAGACCGCAGGTTTAATGCGTTTTACATTCCAACTATGAAAATATTCATGGCTACACAGGCCCAAAAACTGCCGATAGCCGGTGCTTTGTTCTGTCTCGCCGATTTTGGGCAAATCCCCGCGCGAGCAAATCAGGGCGGTCGAATTGCGGTGCTCTAAGCCACCGTAGCCATCCCCAACGGCCACCGTCATAAAGGTGTAGTCGTTAAACGGTGCAGGCTCACCGAAAAGACGAATCTGATACTCGCAGATGGCTTTTAGGTCTTGCGCCAAGCGCGCTAAATCTGCCTGATGGCGGCCGCTAATCACCAAGCGATGCGGCACCCCGCAAGCGGTAAAGCGCACATCACTAAATGGTGCGATCTCTACCGGGCAATCAATCAGTTCGTCATAGTTGGCCGCCTGATAACGGCCAAAACCTTGTTCATCCAAGGCGATGGCTGTTAAGCCAGTGGCTACCTGCCAATCGTCCGCAGGCCAGCTACCGGCGGCAAGGCTCAGCTGATGCGCTTGCTGCTCTGCTCCGAGCACTTGCAAGCAAACACTGGTGCCGTTAAAAAAGGCCCGCGTCTGATCCAGATACGCACCACGCACCGATAAATCAAAGGCATACACTTCATAATTAATGTGAATGGCCCCGGCAAATGGCGCCACTTTCCAGCTCGATTTGTTCAGCTTTTGCACGTTCAGTGGCATCAACTGCCCATTTGGCAGCATACCCTGAGCCTGAATCTGCACCACATTGCGGGCAAATTCTCGGATGAGATAACTACCGGGGATCCAAACGGGGAGTTGCAGCTGCTGGCCAGCGGGATCTGGCTGTGCAATATCGAGTCGAACGGCAAACACATGCGCGCCGATATCTTGCGGGCGCACTTGATAATGAATAGTCATGCAAATTCCTGAAAACTAGCGTTTGGCGAGGCCAACTTGATTGCGGCCTGCGGCTTTTGCTTCATACAGTGCCTGATCGGCGGCATCGATGAGATTTTGTGCACTCATACCATCAACCAGCTGGGCTACGCCGGCGCTGAGCGAGGCTACAAACTGTGCGTCATGCCCGCACTGGAGCAGGGCATTAAAGCGCTCTCGCAGTTCATCCGTGCGCTGGGCGGCTTTGATCAGCGTATGATCACGCCAAATGACGGCAAATTCTTCGCCACCATAACGGCCAACCAGCTCGGCATTGGGGCTAAATTCCTTCAACAAGCGCGACAAACTCTTGATCACCAGATCACCCACCGAGTGACCATACTGATCGTTAATGCGCTTGAAATGATCAATATCGATCATGGAATAAGAGAGCTGGCGCGATTGTTTACTGGCCCGCGCGACTTCCCGGCCCAGCGCGTCGATCAGATTGGTGTGATTCAGTAAACCGGTAAGGCTATCTCGGGTCATCCAGCGGCGCAGCGTGCGGTAACGCTCAACCGTGATGCTGACGGCGGCGATGAGCTCATCGGGCTCCATATTCTTGACGAGAAAATCATCACCCCCCATGCTGCGCGCCATCAGTTGGCGGCCCCGGTGAGTTTCGGTCGAAAGAAACACAATCGGAATCGAATCAAACTGCGGGTGCTGACGAATCACCTTGGCAATTTCATCGCCATGGCACTGCGGCATATAGACATCGAGTAGCAAAATATCCGGCTGATCGGCTTCCAGCCGCTTCAAAATCTGCAAGGGATCGGCCAGGTGCTTCACCACCATCCCCGCGCCATGCAGCACCGATTGCGCCCACTTGGCCACCATTTCCGAATCATCAACCAGCAAAATACGGTAGGGGGGTGGGTTGCGCTGCTCATCATGATGATCCAGCCGATCAATCAGCGCCTGAATATTGAGTGGATACTCAAAAAAATCAGTGACCCCCGCGCGCAGAAACTCCAGCTGTTTGACGATATCGAGCGCAAACGAGGCGAGGAAAATCGGCCCTTCAAACAAGCGGCGGATTAAGGGCAAGCACTGTAGGGCGCTAAAATCGTTTAGCCCATGCTCATCCAGCACCACGGCGAAGGGTTGCGCACTGTGCATCGCAGCCAGCAGGGCGCTATTACGATCAAACACCCGGTAATCAAAGCCGAAAAATGCCAGCTGGGCGCCAATTTTGGCCAGCGTGTCTTGATTCGGCGCCACAAAATAAATCAGGCGAGGGGTGGCAGACATGAACAGGTCTCGGTCTTATTCTTGTTGGTAAAGTTGATTGAGTTCGCGGCGCATTTTTTTAGTGGGCCGACCTTTGATATGGGCGTGATCAAACTGCGGTTGCATCGCGCGCATAAATTGCTCACGTTCACGCTGCGCAATACTCTCCGCGGTTTCTGCATACAAAGCGCGCGCCAGCTCGGCTGCGCGACGCTGTTCGCTCAGCGCCAGCACTTGCACCACAAAGCGCCCATGCTCGGTGCGTATTTCGAGGGTTTCCGCTGCTTTCAGGCTACGCGATGGTTTTGCCCGTTCGCCATTCACGTTAACATGCCCGGCAGCAATCGCTTGCACCGCCAAAGAGCGGGTTTTAAAAAAACGTGCGGCCCACAGCCATTTGTCCAGACGGACTTTATCCTGCGTCAATTTCGGCTTTCTCCCAAATCGATGCTTCAATTATATCGTTCAGTTGGCCACTAGCCATGGATAAAAAAACAATCGAGCAATTAAAACAACTGCGCAAAAATCTGCGCAGTGCCAAAGCCACCCCCATTAGCCCGCCCAAACCGAGCGAGGCCGAATTATTTGCCCGCGCCATGCAGGGGGTGCAACCATTAGCGCAGCAATATATTCAGCATCCGCCACGGCATCCTAGCCCCTGGCCACGGCAACAACCGGCTGGGCTTACTGAAGTCATCGCTGACATGAGCGACTTCTGGCCTTGGGATGAGCTAGAGCCGGGCGAAAGCCTGCATTTTGTTCGCCCCGGCTTACGCGTAGAAACGATCCGAAAACTGCGGCGTGGCGATTGGCCGGTGGAGGGTGAATTGGATCTGCATGGTGAAAACATCGATAGCGCTCGCCCCAAAGTCGCGCAGTTTCTGAGCCAGAGCGTGGCGCGGCGTTTGAAATGCGTGCGCATTATTCATGGCAAAGGTCTGAGCTCTCCTGCTGGCCAACCCATTTTGAAACTAAAGCTCAAAAACTGGCTCGCGCAGCGCGATGAAGTGCTGGCCTACACTCAAGCCAGCCCGCAGCTCGGCAGCGCCGGAGCGGTGCTTATTTTGCTGCGCAGCGCCAAAAAATAAGGTGAAGTACATGCAAGCATTTTGGTGCTATTGGCAACATCCGCGCACGAAACAGAGCCTATTTGCACTGTGGACGCTGGCCATATGGGTAGGATCATTAGGGCCGGCCGCACCGCAAGTGGTAGATCAGGGCGACAAAATCCAGCACTTCATCGGGTATGCCACGCTAGCCATTCTGGCATATAGGCTCTGGCCATATACCCTTAGGGTGTGGCTCTTTGCCGCGACGATGGGGGTTTTGGTCGAGATCGCACAATCGTTCACCCCCAATCGCAGTTTTGATCCGCACGACATGCTTGCCAACGCGCTTGGTGCCGCGCTGGGCTTGCTGTTCATCCGCTGCTACTCGCGCTGGCGTCAAAGTTGACTAGGCTGGGGTAAACCAATCTGGAGGAATGCCCCATGTCTATGCCCCGCAGCAGTGTCATTAGCGCCATCAGTGCCCAGCTAGAGCAGCTTAGCCCCGCCGAATTAGAAGCGCTGTATAACCGGCTATACCCGCAAACGCCCATCGTGCAAGTGGGCCCCGCCTTATTCGAACATCAAGATATGGATGATTGATTTAACGCAAAAAACCCCGGCATCGACCGCTAATCTGCGCTGTAAATATTAACCGGCCAAAATGCCAAAAATGAATATCCGCTCGTGCGCGAAAAGCATAGAATATTTTCATGCATTCGGAATACCAAAACCCGAATGTCAGTCAGTAATCGAGTATGTAGCAAGCAAATCATTACAACACCGGCTAGAAACTGATCCAGATCAATTTTTTTCGCTGGCGTGGTGATTAGCATAATTGGATGTAATTTTTTTGTATCGGCCGATGCCTGAACGACGTTTGCCGAACAGCGGTAGAACAGCCAAAAGCGGTTTTGGCACAGGATGTCCAGCCGACATCGCCACAAGGAGATACTCATGAACGCCCCAATCGATAAAGCTCTGGATCAATCACAACTGGACGCCTGGCGCGGGTTTGCCGCCGGTGAGTGGCAACAGCAAGTTGCTGTACGTGATTTTATTCAGGCTAACTACACCCCATACGAAGGGGATGATCAATTCTTGGCGGGGCCGACTGAACGTACGACCCAATTGTGGAATGAACTGTCAGCTTTGCTGAAAGAAGAGCGCAAACGCGGCGTGCTGGAAGTATCCGCCCAGTTTGGCTCAACCATCACCGCCCACGATGCCGGTTATATCAATAAAGATCTGGAAACCATCGTTGGTCTGCAAACCGACGCGCCACTGCGCCGCGCGATTATGCCCAATGGCGGTTTGCGCATGGTGCAAAACGGCCTGAAAGCGTATCACTTCGAAATGAATCCGCAAATCGAAGAGATTTACACCAACTACCGCAAAGACCATAACAACGCCGTATTTGACGCCTACACCCCCGAAATCATGGCCTGCCGTAGCTCAGGCGTGATTACCGGTTTGCCAGATTCATATGGTCGCGGCCGGATTATCGGTGACTATCGCCGCGTGGCGCTGTATGGCGTAGATTTTCTGATTGCTGACAAAAAACGCGAAAAAGCCGAGCTCGATGACGTTGCATTCAGCGAAAATGTGATTCGCCTGCGTGAAGAATTGGCCGAGCAAATCAAAGCGCTGAATGAATTGAAAGTCATGGCCAAAAAATATGGCTTTGATCTGAGCCGCCCAGCCGCCACTGCGCAAGAAGCGGTGCAATGGCTGTACTTTGGTTACCTTGCTGCAGTAAAAGAGCAAAACGGTGCGGCGATGTCGATCGGCCGGATTTCGACTTTCCTCGATATTTACTTCGAACGCGATATCAAAGAAGGGCGCATTACCGAATCGCAAGCCCAGGAATACATCGACCATCTGGTGATGAAGCTGCGGATCGTACGTTTCCTGCGCACGCCAGAATACGATGATCTGTTCTCAGGCGACCCAACCTGGGTGACTGAATCGATCGGCGGCATGAGCGAAGATGGCCGTACTTTGGTCACCAAATCAAGCTTCCGTGTGCTCAACACCCTGTATAACCTCGGCCCAGCGCCAGAGCCTAATCTGACCGTACTGTGGTCAACGTCATTCCCACAAGGCTTTAAAGAATTCTGCGCGAAAGTATCGATCGACACTTCGGCGATTCAGTACGAAAATGATGACTTAATGCGGCCAAAATGGGGTGATGACTACGCCATCGCCTGCTGCGTATCTGCGATGCGCGTGGGTAAACAAATGCAGTTCTTCGGCGCTCGGGTCAATCTGGCCAAAGCCATGCTGTACGCGATCAACGGCGGTGTGGACGAGAAAACCGGCAAACTGGTAGCCAAAGGTTTTGAGCCAATTACAGGCGACGTGCTCAATTACGAAGAGCTGATGGCCAAATACGACAAGATGCTCGATTGGCTAGCCAAAACCTACGTCACTGCACTCAATTGCATTCACTATATGCACGACAAATACGCTTACGAGCGGATCGAAATGGCGCTGCACGACCGCGATATCCTGCGCACAATGGCCTGCGGGATTGCCGGCCTGTCAGTGGCGGCCGATTCGCTGTCAGCCGTGAAACACGCCAAAGTGCATATCAAACGTAACGAAGCCGGTCTGGCGGTCGATTATGTGATCGAAGGCGAATACCCAGCCTACGGTAACAACGACGATCGCGCTGATGATATTGCGGTGTGGCTGTCGACCACTTTCATGGACAAAATCAAAGCCCAGCCAGTGTTCTACCGTGACTCGATGCCAACGCAATCGGTACTGACCATCACTTCAAACGTGGTCTACGGCAAGAAAACCGGTAACACGCCAGATGGCCGTCGTGCCGGCGCACCATTCTCACCAGGTGCAAACCCGATGAATGGCCGCGATAAAAACGGCTTTGTGGCTGCGGGCTTCTCCGTGTCGAAAATCCCGTACGAATCAGCACTGGATGGGGTGTCTTGGACTGCGTCTATGACGCCAGATGCGCTGGGTCACAATGCCAGCGATCGCGTCAAAACCCTGGCTGCGTCGATCGATGGTCTGTTTGGCCCGCACGGCGATGAGTGCCCAACTTGCCAAAGCGCGGAACGCGTAGACCAAGCACTGGCCGAGCTGGAAGAAGGCCCGGATCAGTTGTTCCACCTGAATATGAACGTACTGAATAAAGACACGCTCCTGGATGCGATGGAACACCCAGAGAACTATCCGCAGCTGACTATCCGCGTTTCAGGCTATGCCGTGAACTTTGTCAAACTGACCCGCGAACAGCAGCTGGACGTGATTAACCGGACCTTCCACGCGAAGTGCTAAACCCAGCTTGGCGATACACCACCCGTGTATCGCCAGCTCAGCAAAGCGGATCAAAGCTTTGTAGCCCATACCCCACAAGGAGAAATCATGGCCCAGTTATTTCATCTGAATATGAACGTGCTGAACAAAGAAACCCTGCTCGATGCGATGGAAAACCCGGATAAATATCCGCAGCTCACTATCCGCGTTTCAGGCTATGCCGTGAATTTTGTGAAACTGACTCGCGAGCAACAGCTGGATGTCATCAACCGGACATTCCACGAGCAGTGTTAAGCTACAATCCGGAGTAACCCCCAACGGATCGCCGGGCGCGATCCGTTTTTTTTGCATCATTTTTTGCCGCGAGTACCCATATGGAAGCCAATAAACCCCTAGGTGAAATTATCGCACCGGCCTTCGATGCCGAAGGGCGGCAATATGGCTATGTTCATTCCATCGAAACCGGCGCCGCGGTTGATGGCCCCGGCATGCGCTTTGCGCTGTTTGTATCGGGCTGTCAGTTTCGCTGCCTGTATTGCCACAACCCTGATACCTGGAAGCTGCATACCGGCAAGCAATGGACGGTGGATGACATCGTGGCCGAGATTGGCAAATACGCGAGTTTTTTGCGAGTAGCCGGTGGCCTGACGATTTCAGGTGGCGAGCCGCTGATGCAGGCGCATTTTATCGGCGAGATTTTCCGCCGCGCCAAACAAGATTTACGCATCCATACCGCACTGGATACCCAAGGCTTTCTGGCGGCGCATTTGCCAGATGACTATTTCGACAATATCGATTTGGTCTTGCTCGACATCAAGCAAATGAATCCAGAGAAATACGAGGCCCTTACGGGTAAACCGCTGCAACCCACGCTCGATTTTGCCCAGCGCCTGTTTAAAATGGGCAAAAAAATCTGGCTCCGTTATGTGCTGGTGCCGGGGTGGTCGGATGATGAAGCAGATGTGCAGGCTTTGGCCGATTATCTCGGTGACATGTCACGCCAATACCCAAATGTGCTGGAGCGAGTCGAAGTACTGCCATTTCACAAAATGGGTGAAAACAAATGGGCTGAGCTGGGGCTGAAATATGAATTGGCCGACACCCAGCCACCGAGCCAAGATGTTGTGCACCGGGTCCGCGAGCAGTTTCGCGCGCAGGGTATATTTTGCTGTTAAGGGGGTATCAGCCCCTGAAGCATAATTAATAAGAGCTACAGAAATATACCTCCGCCGCAATATTCAGCATCCAAATGCAATGCCAATAAAAAACCTCGCCACAGCGAGGTTTTTTATTGCGCGAGCAACAGCCTGGGACGGCTTATTTTTCGCTCAGTGCTTCTACGCCTGGCAGCGCCTTGCCTTCCAGGAATTCGAGCGATGCACCGCCACCAGTCGACACATGCGACACTTTGTCTTCCAGACCTGCTTTTTCAACTGCCGCAACAGAATCACCACCACCCACAACCGTGATTGCACCATTGGCCGTTGCATCCACCAGCGCGTGTGCCACGGCGAAAGTACCTGCCGCAGATGCGTCGATCTCGAATACACCCATTGGGCCATTCCACAGAACAGTTTTGGCTGATTTGATAATGTCAGCGTACGCAGCGCGTGTTGCAGAGCCAATATCCACGCCTTCTTGGTCGGCAGGAATCGCAGTAGACTGAACTTCTACCAGACCATCTAAGGTGCGAGCATCAAAATTCAGTGCGCGTGTCACCATGGTATCGCTTGGCAATACTAATTTGTCACCCGCTTGCGCCATCAAATCTCGTGCCAGATCAACTTTGTCGTTTTCACACAGTGACTTGCCGATTTCTAGGCCTTGAGCTTTGAGGAAGGTAAAGGCCATGCCGCCGCCGATGATCAGCTTGTCCACTTTAGGCAGCAGCGCTTGAATCACATCGATTTTGCCCGAGATTTTCGAGCCGCCGATGATGGCCACCAGTGGGCGCACCGGGTTGTTTACGGCTTCACCAAGGAAATCCAGCTCTTTTTTCAGCAGGTAGCCGGCCGCGCGTGGCAGCTCAACGCCCACCATCGACGAATGCGCACGGTGGGCAGTACCAAACGCATCATTAATAAATACATCGCCCAGTTTTGACAGGCTGGCGCGGAAGGCGGCCACTTGCGCAGGCTCAGCTTTCACGCTGTTGCCATCGGCATCTTTGGCTTTGCCTTCTTCGGCAATATGGAAGCGTACGTTTTCCAGCAATACCACGCTACCCGCAGCCAGCGTCGCGCAAGCGGCTTCCACTTCAGGGCCTACGCAATCAGCGAGGAACTGAACTGGCTTGCCCAGCAGCTCTTCCAGGCGTTTAGCTACAGGCGCCAAGCTGTATTTTTCGACTTTCTGACCGTTTGGACGCCCCAGATGCGACATCAGTACAACCGAAGCGCCTTGATCCAGCGCGTAACGGATGGTTGGCAGCGCGGCGCGGATGCGCTTATCGCTTTCCACTACACCATTTTTCACTGGCACGTTAAAGTCCACGCGCATCAGCACGCGCTTGCCGGCAAGATCCAAGTCTTCGATAAACAGTTTGGCCATAGCTTCCTCAGAAACAGGGGTAGTGAAAAAGCTTATTGTAGCAAGAGTGGCTGCCTTGAAGCTGACGACGGTTAAAGTTTCTGCTGCTAGTGAGGGTAAAAATGCAGGAAGAGCTGGCCTTGGGTAGAATGAGGGCACTTTCATTGCTCCCAAAGCTCGGTTATGTCCCGCTATTTGCCTGAACCTGAATTTGCCCACCGCAATCCATCCAAGATCGGCGTTTTGCTGGTGAATCTGGGCTCCCCCGATGCGCCTACGGCCAAAGCTGTTCGCCCCTATCTGAAGCAGTTTTTATCTGATCCGCGCGTGGTCGAAATTCCCCGGCCGATTTGGTGGTTGATCCTCAACGGCATTATTTTGAATATTCGCCCCGCCAAGAGCGCGGCCAAATACGCCAGCATCTGGCAAAAAGAAGGCTCCCCCCTGCGGGTGTGGACTGAACGTCAGGCACAACTCGTGAAAGGCCTGCTGGGCGAGCGTCACCGCGGACAGCTGGTAGTCGACTACGCCATGCGCTACGGCAATCCGTCGATTGCGAGCCAAATCCAAGCCTTGAAAGCGCAAAACTGCCAGCATCTGCTGGTGGTGCCCCTGTATCCGCAGTATGCCGCCAGTACGACCGCCAGTGTGTTTGATGAGGTGAGCAGGGTACTGCAACAAACCCGCTTTATGCCCACGCTAAAAATGCTGGCGCCGTTTTACGATGAAGCGGCCTACATCAATGCGCTGGCCCAACGCGTTCGGGAACACTGGCAGCAAAATGGCCGCGGCGAGCATCTATTGATGAGTTTTCATGGCGTGCCACGCTACACCCTCGATAAAGGCGATCCGTATTTCTGCCACGCCCAGAAAACCGGGCGCTTGCTTGCCGAAGCACTGCAATTGGATAAAACCCAATACACAATCGCGTTTCAATCACGCTTTGGGAAAGCTGAATGGCTTAAACCCTACACCACCGACGAGCTCACCCGACTGGCCAAAGCCAAAACCGGCAAGCTCGATGTCATTTGCCCCGGTTTTGTGGCTGATTGCCTGGAAACACTGGAAGAAATCGCCATGGAAGGCAAAGCCGATTTTCTACAGCACGGCGGTGGTGAATACCGGTTTATCCCGTGTTTGAACGATCATCCGGCCTGGATTAGTGGACTTTCTGAGCTGATTGAGCGCGAGCTGACAAGCTGGCTGACAAACGGTCATTTTGCCAAAAATGAAAAAAATGCACTAGAACAAAGAGATAGATTAAGTAAGGATTTATTCTTACAAAAATGATCTTGGGCTTTGGCGAAATAACCGCTAAACTCTGCGGTAAGTTTATTCTTACAAAAATGAGGAAGCTGAAATGGCGACTCGACTGTTCCTGGCTGAAGATGATCTGATTCTGGCCGACGCGCTGAAAACTAGCTTGTCGCAAGCTGAATTCCAATGTGATTGTGTGAACGATGGCGCGCTGGCGCTGCAAATCTTGCTGCACAATGACTACGACGCGGTAGTGCTGGATATCGGTCTGCCTAATATGGATGGCCTGACGGTGCTGAAAAACGTTCGCCAGCACAAGCCATCGCTGCCTATCCTGATTCTGACTGCACTGGATGGCCTGGATGAGCGCGTAGCCGGTCTGGATGCCGGTGCCGACGACTACCTGACCAAGCCATTTGAATTCTCTGAGCTGGAAGCCCGCCTGCGCGCCTTACTGCGCCGTAGCCAAATCCTGCCGCAATCTGTGCAGCAACTGGGCAATCTGCGTCTGGATCGTGCCGGTCAGCGCGCTTGGTGCAATGATTCGCCGCTGGATCTGTCTGCGCGTGAACTGACCGTGCTGGAAATCCTGATGTCGAACATCGACCGCGTGGTGACCAAAGAACAGATCGTGAGCGAGCTGGGCAACGAGAATGCTGAAGTGGGCCTGAATGCTATTGAGGTGTATGTTCACCGTCTGCGTAAAAAGCTGGAACCGTGCGGTGTAGTGATCCGCACCATCCGTGGTCTGGGCTACCTCCTCGAGAAACAACAACCTCTGGCTACGGATGCTGCTAACTAAGCGTTCACTGCAACGTCGTATCGTTTTATGGACCGTTTTGCCGTTGCTGGCCTTGTGGCTGGCGGCGGCGGCGGTCATTTATTTTGTCTCGTTTCATTACCTGACCGATAACAACGATGCCACGCTGGCACGATTTCAAATCGAGCTTACCAAAACGCTGCAACAGGATGTACAGCAGGGCAATGAGCTGACTGCGGGCCTGATCCGGCAGCGGACCACCCAATTGCTGGCATTAAGTCAGCCTGAGCATTTTCATTTTGCCGCGCTGATTGATCATCAGCAGGCCATCGATACCCCACTACAAGCCTTTGATAGCCACCCGAGTGCACAAGCTCAGCAGCGCCTGTTTGATCACAGCGTTCAGCATCAGGCTTATCGGGTACTGCACGCCAATATCCCACCTTCCGGCCAACACCCGGGTTGGCAGATCGAAATTGCCAAATCCCTGGATAGCCAGATCGATGCCCTGCATGCGTTTATGCTGCGTATTGCCTTGCCCTTGATCGCTATTTTGCTGCTGATTAGCATTTTGATCTGGTATGGCATTAAAAATAGCCTCAAACCTTTGCTGACCTTAAAGCAAATGGTGGAAACCCGCCAACCACAAGACTTATCACCCTTAGTCTTGCCCAATGCACCGGAAGAGCTCGAAGCACTCTCCAGCGCATTGAATCAGCTACTGACCAGCACCGAAGAAAGTATGAACCGGCAGCGGCGCTTTATTGCCGATGCAGCACATCAATTGCGTACGCCCTTGGCGGGCTTAAAATCGCAAACCGAACTCGCCATGCGTGAAAACAGCCCGGAAGGGCTGCGCGAGCGGCTGAATATGGTCCATACCAGCGCCACCCGTAGTATTCACTTAGTGAATCAGCTGCTCACGCTGGCCCGCTCTGAGCCGGGTAGTCTTAATGGCATCCCGAAAGTAAAAATGGATTTGGCGCGGATTATCCGCGACCTTACCAGTGAGTTGGTGCCACGGGCTTTGGCGGCAAGGATTGATCTGGGATGCGATTGCCTCGTGAATGAGGCGTGGATTGAAGGTAACTCGGCGCTGCTGCGCGAGCTATTTATCAATCTGGTCGAAAATGCCATCAAGTATATTCCGCGCGATGGTAGCGTGACGGTACGCCTGACCGAGACCCCGACTCAATACGTGGTGGACGTAGAAGACAATGGCCCCGGCATTCCCGATGCGGATAAGCAGCGGGTATTCGAGCGTTTCTTCCGCCGCGAGCAAACCGGCAATGGCTGTGGATTGGGGATGGCGATTGTGAAAGAAATTGTCGAGCGGCATGATGGCACGGTAGAGCTGCTGGATGCTGACCCATCAGGGCTGATCGTGCATGTCGTATTGCCCAAGAACCTAATGAATTCAAAGCACTCAGGGCAATACCCTGGATAGGTATATTGCTTTTGCGGAGCGCCAAAGCTAAAAAGCCATCCAGCCCTGATCGACAGGGGCTGGATGGCTTTTTATTGGCTTGCCGTCAGGCTGGTAGTGCTGGCAGCGCTTAAAACAAGCGAGCAAGTAGGGCTTTATCGTACCGGGCGGCCAGCGGAATTTGCACCTGAATGCCATTACCTGGCGCTACTTCGATGGCATTGCCGCGCTTGTCACGCATGGCTAGCACTTGCACATTGATATTGCCACTGGGGTGGATCACTTCCAGCGTGTCGCCCAGCGAAAATTTGTTTTTCACTTCGATGCGCGCCCAGCCATCTTCGATGCGCACGATTTCACCCACAAACTGGCTACGTTTGGCTTTGGAATGGCCATCCATATAGTTCTGGTATTCGTGCGTGTGGTGGCGCTGATAGAAGCCATCGGTGTAGCCACGATTGGCCAAGCCTTCCAGATCGGCGAGCAGGGCCGGATTAAATGGACGACCAGCTACCGCATCATCAATCGCCTGCCGGTAAACCTGCGCTGTACGCGCCACGTAATACAGTGATTTGGTGCGGCCTTCGATCTTCAGCGAATCAACCCCAATTTTAACCAGCCGCTCCACATGCTCCAGCGCACGCAAGTCTTTGCTGTTCATGATGTAGGTGCCGTGCTCGTCTTCCATGATCGGCATCAGCTCACCCGGGCGATTACCTTCTTCGATCAGATAGGTTTTATCGGCCAGCGGGTGACGTTCGGCGCCGCCGCAGGCAGCAAAGCTCTGATTGGCGTCGCTCATCGCTTTATTGAAATCAAACTGAATCACCTGGGCTTTTGGCGCGACATCACCGGCATCATCGGTCACGGTGTCATGGGTTTTGTAATCCCAGCGGCAAGCATTGGTACAGGTGCCTTGATTCGGGTCTCGATGATTAAAATAGCCCGAGAGCAAGCAACGGCCCGAGTACGCAATACAAAGCGCCCCGTGCACGAAGACTTCCAGCTCCATATCCGGGCACAGTTGGCGTATTTCTTCGACTTCATCCAGGCTCAGCTCGCGCGACAAAATCACACGCTCGAGGCCCAGCGATTGCCAGAATTTCACCCCGGCATAGTTCACGGTATTGGCTTGCACCGACAAGTGAATCACTTGCTCCGGCCATTTTTCGCGCACCATCATAATCAAACCCGGGTCGGCCATGATCAGGGCATCCGGTTTCATCGCGATCACCGGTTCCATATCCGCCAAATAGGTTTTGACTTTGGCGTTGTGCGGCAGAATATTGCTGGCAACAAAGAATTTCTTGCCCCGGGCGTGCGCCTCGGCGATCCCGATCCCGATTTCTTCGAGGCCAAAATCGTTATTCCGTGCCCGCAGGCTGTAACGGGGCTGACCGGCATACACCGCATCAGCACCAAAATCATAAGCGGCACGCATCCGGTCTAGCGTACCGGCCGGCAGCAGTAATTCAGGCGCTTTTAGCATCTTGATTTCCCAAATAAAAAACCTCGCAAGGGCGAGGTTGTAGGCCGCGACAAAAGCCGGCCAGATCAATAACTTAGCGCGATTATAGCAAAAATGCCCCCACAACGAATAGGGGGAAGCGGGCAATTATTAGCAAGCCACATTTTCCAGCGCTGCCAGCAAGCTATGCGCCGTGACGAGGCCCGCATCCCAAGTCATTTCCGGTAGTCGTGCGACCGTATCGGCAGTGCTAAACCGCTGAAAACCGGCCACTTCGCCATCCTGATTATTGGGGGTCACGCCTTCGGGCACGACGAGATCGTAGCAATACAGCACCTCATGGTGCGTGCCATCGCTTTCGTTACGCAGGGTGCGTAGCGTAGCGGTCGGGATGGCTTGGGCGGCCAGGGCAGGGGCGATGCCTGCTTCTTCACCCAGCTCGCGAATAACGCACTCGGCCGGTGATTCATCATAGGGTATACCGCCAGCAGCCAGATTATCTAAGCGATTGGGGTCTATACCCTTGGTAGAAGCGCGCCGGCCTAGCCAATAATCGCCATTGACCGTACGGCCATTGATATGCGCCGCCTGACTACACAAACCCAGCCGCCGAAACGCACCGCGCTCGAGGGTAAATAGGGCCGTACCTAAATCTGGCGCATCGTCAGCGAGTAGCGGATGCACGCTGTAGCGCTCGTTGCGCCACACTTTGATGAGGCCCGCCGCGCGCAACGCCAAGGCCGCCTCATCAAGCAGCGACTGCACCTCAGACTCGCTGCAGTCAAGCCGCAACTGGCCGGCTTGTAGTTGAAAATGGGGTGACCAGCTAGTTAAAAAGGCCAGTGTCGGCGCCTCTAGCCAACCCAACCGGTGTTCTTGCCAACACCAGGGGGTCAGCCCCGCCGAAGAAAAGACGGGCTGGCTAGCCAGATAAGCAGTAATTGCGTCGCGCAGCGGCATTTTGGGAACCTGTTCACCGGGAAAGTGTCGGTCAAAGCGGCAATTTTGCTACAATCGCGCCATAACACGCTACCGCAAAACAAGAACCTATCCTTGGAGTCACCACGATGAGCAAGATTCGCCAGGACGATCTGATCTCCAGTATCGCCGACAGCCTGCAATACATCAGCTACTACCACCCCAAAGACTACATTCAGGCCTTGGGCCGCGCCTACGAGCTGGAAGAAAGCCCTGCCGCTAAAGACGCGATTGCGCAAATTCTGACCAATAGCCGCATGTGTGCCGAAGGCCATCGCCCGATTTGCCAAGATACCGGCATCGTCACCTGTTTTGTGCGGGTTGGGATGGATGTGCAGTGGGAAGGCGCCACCATGTCGGTCACCGATATGATCAATGAAGGCGTACGCCGGGCTTATCTGCACCCTGATAACAAGCTGCGTGCCTCAATCCTGATGGACCCAGCTGGCGGGCGCAAAAACACCAAAGACAACACCCCGGCCGTGATTCACTATGAAATCGTGCCGGGCAATACCGTTGAAGTGGATATCGCAGCCAAAGGTGGCGGCTCGGAAAACAAAACCAAATTCGTGATGCTCAATCCATCGGATTCGATCGTGGATTGGGTGCTGAAAACCGTGCCTTTGATGGGCGCGGGCTGGTGCCCACCCGGCATGCTCGGCATCGGTATCGGCGGCACGGCCGAAAAAGCCATGGTGATGGCCAAAGAAGCGTTGATGGAAGAAATCGATATCCATGAGCTGATCGCCCGAGGCCCGCAAAACCGCGTCGAAGAGCTGCGTATCGAGCTGTACGAAAAAGTGAATGCGCTGGGGATCGGCGCGCAAGGCCTGGGTGGCTTGGCCACCGTGCTGGACGTAAAAATCAAAGACTACCCAACGCACGCAGCAAGCTTGCCAGTGGCGATGATTCCAAACTGTGCCGCCACGCGCCATGTGCACTTTATTCTGGATGGCTCAGGCCCGGCCGAGCTGGAAGCCCCCAAACTCGAAGACTGGCCAGCCGTCACTTGGACACCATCCGCAGCGGCCACCCGCGTGGATCTCAACACCGTAACCCGTGCAGATGTGGCGAGCTGGAAACCCGGCCAAACGCTGCTATTGAACGGCAAAATGCTCACCGGCCGCGATGCGGCGCATAAGCGCATCGTGGATATGCTCAATAAAGGCGAGCAATTACCCGTAGATTTCACCAATCGCTTTATCTATTACGTAGGCCCGGTTGATCCAGTGCGTGATGAAGTGGTCGGCCCCGCTGGCCCAACTACCGCTACGCGGATGGATAAATTTACCGATCAAGTGCTCGAGCAAACGGGCTTGCTGGGCATGATTGGTAAAGCTGAGCGCGGCCCAGCAGCCTGTGAGTCGATCAAAAAACATCAATCGGTGTATTTGATGGCCGTGGGTGGCGCAGCCTATCTAGTCTCCAAGGCCATTAAAGCCAGCCAAGTGGTCGGCTTTGCCGATTTGGGCATGGAAGCAATCTACGAATTTGAAGTCGTGGATATGCCAGTGACCGTGGCGGTGGATTCTTCGGGAACTTCTGTGCACGCCATCGCACCGAAGGAGTGGCAAGCGAAGATTGGCAAAATTCCGGTGAATGCCGGCTAAGACCGCCCACTCTGCGCAACGCCACCTTCGGGTGGCGTTTTTGTCGGCGTAAACTAGTTAAGGTCTTCAATATTAAGACAAAAACGGCGAAAAATTGCCTCGGAATAAAAAATCTGCAATAATCGCCGCCTTTTCGGGCTGAAGTAGCCGCGCTACTTTGGCAATTGATTGATTTGATGGCTTGCCCACCCATCGTTGCAGCGCATTTTGACTGCACAAAGTGGCAAGACCTTCTAGCCCAGGGGGTATTGGACATGTCCAATCTGGCTACAGCTACCAACGCCATTGCACGTAAAATGGCCGAGCTGGATTTAACTTCACCGCTGCCAGTTGCCGCCTATTTTGATGAGCAGCTGTATCAGCTCGAAATGGAAACCCTGTTCGCACAAGGCCCACGCTATATTGGCCACGAACTGATGGTGCCCAATCTGAATGACTATCACGTCCTCGAAGCTTCGCATGGCGCGCGCTATCTGAAACGCACCGACCAAGGCGTGAAACTCTTTTCCAATGTGTGCCGCCATCGCCAAGCCGAAATGCTCAGTGGGCGTGGCAATGCCAGCCATACGGTCTGCCCGCTGCATCGCTGGACATATGACCAGCACGGCCAGTTGGTTGGTGCGCCGCACTTTAGCGCCAACCCGTGCCTGCATTTACCTCAAACCGAGCTCACCCACTGGAATGGCCTGCTGTTTGAAAACAATGGCCGCGACATCGAGGGCGATTTGAAAAACCTTGGCGTGCGCAAAGACCTGGATTTTTCCAAGTATGTCTTGCACAGCGTGCAGGTAGATGAATACCAAGGCAACTGGAAAACCTTTATCGAGGTGTATCTGGAAGACTACCACGTGGTGCCATTTCACCCAGGGCTGGGCCGCTTTGTTGAATGCAACGAGCTGAACTGGGAATTTGGTGACTGGTATTCGGTGCAAACGGTAGGTGTGCACCACGAATTATCGCGCCCCGGCTCGAAAATTTATGATGAGTGGAGCAAGCAGGTTAAACGCTATGAAGCGGGTAAAAACCCGAAATATGGCGCGATCTGGCTGACTTACTACCCCAATATCACGGTGGAGTGGTATCCGCATACTTTGGTGATCTCTACCATTATTCCAACCGGGCCACGTAGCTATAAAAACGTGGTGGAATTTTATTACCCAGAAGACATTGCCTACTTCGAGCCGGAGTTTGTCGCCGCCGAGCAGGCCGCCTACGCCGAAACGGCGGTGGAAGATGTGGAAATCATCAACCGGATGGAAGCAGGCCGTACCGCGCTGTTTAAGGCTGGCCGCAATGAAGTCGGGCCTTATCAAAGCCCAATGGAAGATGGCATGCGCCATTTTCATCAGTTCCTGCGCCGGGAGCTGGGCGAGGCCATCGACCGCTTAGCGATGTAAGCTTAACCCCAACAAGGCAGCGCAAGCTGCCTTGTTGCTTTAGAGGGTATTGCCTGCAAAGCTCGATCATTTGATCATCACAGGCATATACCCCAGGATGTATTTTGTCTTTATTTGAACGTTGTAAACAATCCGGCCCATTCTGGATGGTGCTCGCCGGCCTGTCATTTGCCATCATGGGTGTTTTTGTCAAATTGGGTAGCGCCCAATTTAGCACCGCGGAGCTGGTGTTTTATCGCTGCGCAGCCGGCTTGCTGGGTATTGCCGCCGTGGTGCTGCCGCAAGGGCAAACGCTAAAAGTGGTCGGCCCTCAGCTACGCCTGCATTTAACGCGTAGCATCTCCGGCTTTTTGGCGCTCATGCTGTATTTCTACGCCATCGGCCACCTGCCGCTGGCAACCGCAGTCACGCTTAATTACACCTCGCCCATTTTCTTTGTATTGGTCTTGAGTCTGCATCGGCGCGCCTGGCCACAGTGGCAGCAGGCCGCAAGCGTGGGGCTGGGTTTTCTGGGGGTGACGCTACTCTTGCAACCCACCCTCAATAGTCAGGCGTGGCTGGCCGGGCTAATGGGGCTGGGTTCGGGCATGCTGGCGAGTATTGCCTATCTGGGCGTCAGTGAACTAGGCAAAAGCGGCGAGCCCGAGTGGCGGACAGTGTTTTATTTCTCGCTGGTTTCAACCGTAGGGGCCGGGGCATGGATGCTGCTACAAAGCCAGCCCTTGCATCAGCCCAACTGGCACGAAGCCAGCATTTTGCTGGCCATGGGCATTGCCGCCACGCTCGCCCAACTGGCCATGACCCGCGCTTATCGCAAAGGACGTTCGCTGGTGGTAGTGAGCCTTGCCTATCTCACCGTGGTGTTTTCAACCTTGTTTACTTGGCTATGGTGGGGCGAGGCGGGCAACAGCCTCTCGCTTCTGGGGATGCTGATCATCGTACTGGCAGGGATCTGGGCAGGTGCTACACGACTGCAACGGCAATAAAGCGCTTGTTTGCGGCATGTCCGGATCATATTAGAATGCGATCAAGAGAGAGGTTTTGATGCGTTTTCTGTTAAGTAATGATGATGGTTATTTCGCCCCTGGCATCGCCGCTTTGGCCATGGCATTGGGCGAAGAAGGCGACGCCTTAGTTTGTGCGCCCGAACGTGATCGCAGCGGCGCGAGCAACTCCCTCACACTGGATCGCCCCTTGCAAGTACGGGTTGCGCCGTCAGGGTTTCATTACGTCAACGGTACGCCCACCGATTGCGTGCATCTAGCCGCCACCGGGCTGATGGCCGAACTGCCCGACATGGTGGTGTCCGGCATCAACCATGGCCCCAATATGGGCGACGATACGATTTATTCAGGTACCGTCGCGGCCGCCACGGAAGGTTTTTTGCTAGGCATTCCGGCCATGGCCATTTCACTGGCTTCGCACAATCCCCAACATTTTGAAACCGCCGCCAAAATCGCCCGCGAGTTGGTGCAGCGTTTTAAAGCCAAGCCATTAACTGGCCCGATCTTACTGAATGTGAATGTCCCTGATCTGCCGTATGAGCAATTGCGTGGCATTCGCATCACTCGCCTTGGGCGCCGCCACAAATCTGCACCGGTGATCCGCAGCGCCAATCCGCGTGGCGATACCATCTGGTGGGTGGGGCCCATCGGCAAGGTAGCCGATGCCAGCGATGGTACGGATTTTGCTGCTGTTGAGGCGGGGTATGTGTCGGTAACCCCGTTGCAGATTGATCTTACCAATCATACCCAGCTTGGGCAGGTCGAGACATGGCTGAGTCATTCATGATCAGTCACGGCAGCGGGATGACCTCGGCCCGCACGCGGGCGCGCTTGGTCGAACGTTTACGCCAGCAAGGCATAGCCGATGAAACCGTGCTGGCGATCATCGGCCAGATCCCGCGGCATCAGTTTGTGGATGAAGCTTTATCGCACAAAGCCTATGACGACACCTCATTGCCGATCGGCTTTGGGCAAACGATCTCCCAGCCTTATATCGTTGCGCGCATGAGCGAGCTGGCAGCGCAAGTGCCACAGCGGCAGCAGGTATTAGAAATTGGCACCGGTTGCGGCTACCAGACTGCGGTGCTCGCAAAACTCTTTAAAACCGTGCACAGCATTGAACGCATTGGCGGCTTGGTACGCCAAACACGCGAGCGTTTGAGTGGCTTAGGTATTCATAATGCCCGCCTGCGCCATGCTGATGGTTTGCCTGGCCTGCCTGAGCTGGGACCATTTGATGCCATTGTGATTACCGCCGCGGCGCCCATCGTGCCAGAGAACCTAAGTGCACAGCTGAGCGAAGGCGGCAGGCTGATATTCCCGGTGGGCAGCCAGCAACAAGAGCTGCGCATGATCGAGCGCCGTGGGCAAGAGCTGTTTGAAAGTCGGCTCGAAAAAGTCAATTTTGTGCCTTTGCTGCCGGGTATTGCCTGATTAGCCCGTTGCATCGCAACAGGATGCTGATAATTACCTGCCGTTTCTCCATAGCTGCCGTGTAAACTAATGCCTTTCGGATCGTCTGCGCACCGCGCAGCGAGGCCCTCATTTGTTTTTGCGGAGAGATGACGTGCGCGTCCCATCCTTGCTGATTGTCTTGCTAAGTACTCTATTGGCCGCCTGCGCCAGCCCACGCACCAGCCCAGCCCCGATTATTGACGGCCAGCAAACGCCGCAACCTGCCCCCGTAGCCACCCCCATAGCCGCAGTAGCGACACCATCTCCGGCGCAAATGGGTAATAAAACGCATACCGTTCAAAAGGGCGATACGCTCTACCGGATTGCCACGCTGTATGGGGTGACCACCGCTGAGGTGCAGCGCTGGAATCAGCTCAGCGACAGTGGCATCAAAATTGGCCAGGTGCTAGTAGTCGCAGCGCCATTGGGCGAGGGTGGCGTCACCGTGACGCCGCTGCAAGATGCAGCACCGAGTAAGGCACAAACCCTCGTGACACCACAGCCGCCGGTCGGTAGCAATACGCCGGCCATCACCAAAACGCATCCCAAAGCCGTCAAGGAAGTCTATAGCCCTCAAGCAGCCAGCCAAGTCGCCAAATTGGCCGACGGCAACACAGTTGCAACAAAACAACAAGCAGTTGCAAGCTCCGCGACAGCATCTATAACAAAACCAGTTGCTGCTTCTGCTGTCGCAAATTCAACACCAAACCCTAATAAAGCTGCGGCTTCAGTGGCATCATCTGCGACGCAAAGCAATACCAACGGCACCGAGTTTGGCATGCCAACCAGCGGAAAAGTGATCCGCAAGTTCAGTGAAGAAAGCAAAGGCATTGATATTGCAGGAAAACTTGGGCAATCTATTGTTGCGTCAGCACAAGGAAAGGTAGTTTACGCGGGCGCCGGATTGCGCGGCTATGGCAAGATGATCATATTGCAGCACAGCAATGGTTATCTGACGGCCTATGCTCATAACGATAAATTGCTAGTTAAAGAGGGAGATGTCGTTAAAAAAGGTGAAAAGATCGCCGAAATGGGCAAGTCCGATGCTGATCAAGTGAAATTGCACTTCGAAGTCCGCAAAGGAGGCAAGCCCGTCGATCCGGCGAAATTCATCGCGACAGAATAGACCATGAGCGAACAGATCGAAGCCATTGAGCAAGACCTCATCGACGAAGTTGAAACACTGGATGAAGAAGCGCAACTGGGCGAGGACAGCGAGGACCTCGACAGCGAAGCCAAGGAAGAAACCGAACGCTACACCAGCGAAAGCACCGGTGATGTCACGCAGATTTATCTGAATGAAATCGGCCAGTGTAAACTGCTCACTCCGGATGAAGAGCGCGAATTATCTCGGCAAGTGGTGAAGGGTGATTTTGCGGCGCGGCAAAAAATGATTGAGCACAATCTGCGCTTAGTGGTGAACATCGCCAAGCACTACATCAACCGTGGCATGACCTTGCTTGATCTGATCGAGGAAGGGAATATCGGCTTGATGCATGCGCTGGAAAAATTCGACCCAGAACGTGGCTTTCGCTTCTCGACCTACGCCACATGGTGGATCCGCCAAAGCATCGAGCGCGCGATCATGAATCAATCCCGCACCATCCGCTTGCCGGTGCATGTGATTAAAGAGTTGAACGTCTATCTGCGCGCGCAACGCCATCTAGAGGCCACACTCGGGCACGACCCAAGCATTGAAGATATTGCCCATCTGCTGGGTAAAGATGTCGAAGATGTGCGCCGCGTGATGGGGCTAAATGAGCGGGTGGCCTCACTGGATGCGCCCTTGGATATTGACCCGATGCTGACCATTGGTGAGTCAATCCCGGATGATCAGCATGATGGCCCCGAATCGACGCTGCAAAATGCCGAAGTCGAGCGCTATGTACGCGAATGGATGAAGCAGCTAAATGAAAAGCAACGCATGGTGATTGAGCGCCGCTACGGCCTGAATGGCTATGAGATCTGTACTTTAGAGGACCTGGCCGCCAGTCTAGGTCTGACACGGGAGCGGGTACGCCAGATCCAGATCGAGGCCCTGGATCAACTGCGGCGCATCTTACGGCGCTATGGGGTAACGCGTGAAGTTGTGCTCTAGCTGCACTCAATGCTAATGCTCAGCCATAATCGTCCATGGTGAGCACCGCAGAAATAAAAAGCCAGTCAGTTGACTGGCTTTTTAACAAGGGGGTATATCGCTGAACAGCTGGCCAACCTGCTTTGCGGCCATATACCCCTATGGCGTATTAGATACCGCGCAGCAACTCGTTGATACCAACTTTAGAGCGTGTTTTAGCATCAACCTTTTTCACGATTACAGCGCAATACAGGCTGTATTTGCCATCGGCACTTGGCAGATTGCCTGATACCACTACCGAGCCGGCTGGAATGCGGCCGTAGCTCACTTCGCCAGTTTCGCGGTCATAAATGCGGGTAGATTGGCCAATGTAGACGCCCATTGAAATCACCGAGCCTTCTTCGACGATTACACCTTCTACCACTTCCGAGCGAGCGCCGATAAAGCAATTGTCTTCGATGATGGTCGGCCCGGCTTGCAGCGGCTCCAGTACACCGCCGATACCCACGCCACCTGACAGATGCACGTTTTTACCGATCTGGGCACAAGAGCCCACAGTGGCCCAAGTATCAACCATCGTGCCTTCATCGACAAAAGCGCCGATATTGACATAGGAGGGCATCAGCACCACGTTTTTGGCAATAAACGAGCCTTTACGCGCGATCGCATTGGGCACCACGCGGAAACCGCCGGCGCGGAAATCCGCTTCGGTGTAATCAGCAAATTTGCTAGGTACTTTGTCGAAATAGTTGGTGCAGCCACCATCGAGCACCACATTGTCATTGATCCGGAATGACAGCAAAACGGCCTTTTTCACCCATTGATTGGTGATCCATTCGCCTCCATTTTTTTCCGCAACACGCAGCTGGCCTTTATCCAGCGCGTTGATCACTTCATTGATGGCATCACGCAGCTCGGCGGATACATTGCTGGGGGTGATATCGGCGCGGTTTTCAAACGCGGTTTCAATAACAGTTTGCAAATTACTCATCTGAACTCTCTCAAAAAAACGAGTGCTGGTTGCTCACTCTGAAACAAAAATTTTAAACAGCCGCAGTTTTCCATTGCTGACAGAACGCAACAATCCGCTCCGCAGCGGCGACACATTCATCCAGTGGCGCGACTAGCGCAATGCGCACGTAGCCTTTACCCGGGTTCACTCCATGCGCCTCACGGGCTAGATATGAGCCGGGTAAAACGGTGACGTGCTGCTCGGCAAATAGGCGTGCGGCAAAGTCTTCGTCATCGATCGGAGTCTTGGCCCACAAATAAAACGCTGCATCCGGCAAACCAACCTCTAACACCGAAGCCAGGCGCTCGGTCACCGCCGCAAATTTAGCCGTGTATTGCGCGCGGTTTTCAATCACATGCGCCTCATCGCGCCAGGCTGCGGCACTGGCGGCCATCACCATCGGGCTCATTGCGCAACCATGGTAGGTACGATACAGCAAAAACTTAGCCAAAATTTGCGCATCGCCGGCCACAAAGCCCGAACGCATCCCTGGCACGTTCGAGCGTTTGGACAGCGACGAGAACATCACCAGATTACGGTAATCGCGCCCAAGTTTTTGTGCAGCTTCCAGGCCTCCGAGCGGTTTTTCTTCACCAAAATAGATTTCCGAATAACACTCATCCGAAGCAATCACAAAACCATACTGGTCAGAAAGCGCAAATAGCCGCTCCCAATCAGCCAGCGATGCCACCGCACCAGTCGGGTTGCCCGGTGAGCAAACAAAAACTACCTGAGTCCGTGCCCAAACCTCGGCGGGTACGGAGTCCCAATTGGGCTGGAAGCGATTTTCTGCCACGCAATTGACATACCAAGGCTCTGCGCCTGCCAAGAGCGCCGCACCTTCATAAATCTGATAAAACGGGTTAGGGGACAGAACCACGGGCTGCGCGCCCGCACTGGTATCAATCACCGCCTGCACGAAGGCAAACAAGGCCTCGCGGCTACCGTTCACCGGCAAGACCTCGGTGGCCGGGTTCAGAGCCACCAAACCATACCGCGCTTTCGCCCAATCCGCGATGCTCTCACGCAGTTCATCCGAGCCCAATGTGGCCGGATAGCTGGATAAACCCGCCACGTGATTAAGCAGCGCATCTTTCACCAATTGTGGCGCAGGATGTTTAGGCTCGCCGATCGATAAATTGATGTGGGACAGTGCCGCAGTGGGTTTAATACCAGCAAATAGCTGACGCAATTTTTGAAACGGGTAGGGGTGGAGCAGCTCGAGGCGCGGTGACATAAATGGCACGGGCAAAGTAAGGGAAAGCCGCAATTATAGCGGATTGGTGCGCCCTTGCGGCGCGCACCACCGAAGAAATCGAGCCGTTTTAGGCGAGTAATTCGTTAAAACGATGCATAAATTTCTGCACTTTCGGCCCGACCACGGCCATGCAGTACGGCTGAAATGGATGCTGATTGTAGTAATCGGCATGCTCGATCTCCGCGGGGTAAAACTCGGTTGCTGCCACAATCTCGGTCACGATTGGCGCCGGCCAATCAGCTTGTGCTACCGCGACGGCCGCACGGGCCAGCTCGGCCTGAGTTTCGTCTTGATAAAAGATAGCAGAACGATACTGGCTGCCGACATCATGCCCTTGGCGATTGAGCGTAGTAGGGTCGTGAATCGCAAAAAACACCGTTAGTAAGGTGGTGTAGCTCACCACTTCAGGATCATAACTGATCATAACGGCTTCGGCATGACCGGTATTGCCGGTACAAACAGCCTGATAGCTGGGTTCAGACACATACCCCCCGATGTATCCAGACTGAACCGCACTCACCCCGCGTACACGCTGAAAAACTGCTTCCAGACACCAGAAGCAGCCGCCGGCCAAAATTGCTGTTGCGCTTGTTGCCATCAGATTCTCCTGATTTTATTGCCGTGCAGTACGTACGTTGAGCGGCAGATCGGCATTGAAATTAGCCCGATAAGGATTGATATCTAGTCCACCACGGCGGGTATAGCGAGCGTATACCGCCAGTTTTAATGGTTTGCAGGCCTGTTGCAGATCGACAAAAATACGCTCGACGCACTGCTCGTGAAACTCATTGTGGTTGCGAAATGAAATCAGGTAGCGCAACAAGCTTTCACGATTAATTGGCTGGCCCGTGTATTGAATCTGGACGCTAGCCCAATCGGGTTGGCCGGTGACCAGGCAATTGGATTTGAGCAAATTGGAACACAGGGTTTCGGTCACCGTGGTGGTGGAGGCATCACAGCGCAAGAGATTGGGCTGGGGTGAATAATCACTCACCTCGATATCGAGGTTGTCGAGATAAAAACCGGGCAGTTCAACAATTTTTTGCTCGGCAAACCGTTCGGTTTCGATCAATTTAACCTGAATATTCGCTCCCACAGCCGTACCAATATCTTGCTTTAGCAGCGCAAGCAACGCTTCACTATCAGCGAGTTTGGTCTGGTTAAAGCTATTGAGATAAAGCTTAAACGACTTAGACTCAACAATATTTGAGCTGTCAGCCGGAATTTGAAAACTGACCAGTGCGACCTGCGGTTTGCCGCGCAGATTGAGCCACGACACCTCGTAGGCATTCCAATAATCAAAGCCAAAAAAAGGCAGGGCGCTGGTGATGCCAATCTCGGCGCGCTTACCGCTGCGCGGGATGGGGAACAGCAACTCGGGCGCATATTCGGTGATGTAGGAAACTGTTTTGCCCAAGGGCGAAGCGTTAACGTCAGACACAGGCGAGCCTTTTTGATCAGCAAAGCATGATTTTAACGGGAGCGAGGCACACATGCAGCGCTGTTTAGCGGTATTTACGCATCAGCCCAACCACCACGCCGTAAATCTCTAGGCTTTCGCTGGGGCGAATAATGGCAAAATCAGGGTTGTGCGGAATCAGGTAATAGCCCTGTTTATCGCGCCCCAACTCTTTCAAGGTGTATTCGCCATCGACTACGGCCACCACCAAGTCGCCAACATGCGCGGCATGGCGTTTTTCAATGACGGCTAGATCGCCATCATAAATGCCGGCATTCATCATCGAATCGCCGCGCACCTTGATCAAAATTGAATTGGAAGGGCGCGGCATCAGATATTCGTCAAGTGAAATCGCTTCGCTCATCGCATCATTGGCGGCAGCGGGTAAGCCCGCTGGCACA
The DNA here is from genome assembly GCF_000799095.1 of Chitinibacter sp. ZOR0017. Lineage (NCBI taxonomy): Bacteria > Pseudomonadati > Pseudomonadota > Betaproteobacteria > Neisseriales > Chitinibacteraceae > Chitinibacter > Chitinibacter sp. ZOR0017. Next base: position 77,446 of record NZ_JTLG01000013.1, read on the forward strand.
TTAAAATCGGCCAACTCGCGCTCAAAAAACCGCTTGGTGGGCGCAAGGCGTTTGTCCGGCGTCATTTCCAGATACCCCGCCAGGGTAAGGCGCTTAACGAGCGCTGAAACCGCGGATTTCGAGGCCATACCCAGCAGTTCGCCAATAACAGCGTAAGAGGGGAGACTGCGATATTCGCTGTAATAATCCTGCAGTTTGCCCAGATATTCGTGGTCGCGATTTGGATTGGCCATGGCGGCACCTTATGGAACATTCGTTCTGTTAGGTTATTGAACGATCGTTCCGCTGTCAAGCGCCTCGGCGGTCAATCTGGTAAACTGCGCTATTGATTTGCGAATGTGGAAATACAGCTGTGCGGATTTTGCTTGCGCCCATGGAAGGCCTGCTCGATTGCGTATTACGCGACGTGATTACTCGCGCTGGCGGAATTGATGAATGCGTAACCGAATTTGTGCGGGTCAGTGGCAGCGTATTGCCCGGGCACACCTTTGAACGGATTGCCCCCGAAATCCTCACCCAAAGTCAGACTGCCTGCGGCGTGCCCGTGAAAGTACAGCTACTGGGCTCTGACCCGGCTATGTTAGGTGCCAACGCAGCCAGATTAGCGAGCTACAACCCGTTTGGGATTGATCTGAATTTTGGCTGCCCGGCCAAAACGGTGAATCGCCACCGCGGCGGCGCCGTCTTGCTCAATGAACCTGAACTTATCTATCAGATTGTCAAAGCTGTACGGGATGCCACCCCGGCGCATATCCCTGTTACCACAAAAATGCGTTTGGGCTATGAAGATAAATCGCCAGCTATTGAATGTGCGCAAGCCATGGAAAGTGCAGGAGCCCAAGAAGTGGTGGTACATGCTCGGACGAAAGTTGAAGGCTATAAACCGCCGGCCTACTGGGAGCACATCGCTTTAATCCGCCAGGCCGTGAAGTTTAATGTGGTGGCCAATGGGGAAATCTGGACCGTCGACGATTTAAAACGCTGCCTAGCGATTTCGGAATGCACCGACGTGATGTTGGGACGCGGCATTGTGGCCAATCCCGGCTTGGCGCT